>JBBRHT010000023.1:0-13799 GCA_038222295.1 Lysobacterales bacterium | reverse complement strand
CCGGCGCTGACGCTGTACCTGACCATGCGCTACCTCAGCGACGGCCTGCACTGGACCATGCCGACGATGCTGCTGGGTTTCGGCGGCCTGCTGCAGCTGGTGCCGCTGGGCTAAGGGAAGACCTACGGGGTGGGTGGCTTTGCCGAACTGGGCGCCGGCGGCCTGGGGATCGCGTCGGCGGTGATGATGTGGGGGCAGGCGATTGCGTTTGCGCTGTACCTGCGCCGTTCGCGCCGCTTCGCCGACCTGGACCTGTTCGCGCGACTCGACCGGCCGCGGTGGTCGGTGCTGCGCGGACTGCTGGCCAATGGCCTGCCGATCGGGGTGACGGTCGCGATGGAGGGCAGCCTGTTCATCGTCACCGCATTGCTCATCGGCCATCTCGGCGCGGTGCCGGTGGCGGCGCACCAGATCGCGATCAACGTCGCCAGCCTGTGTTTCATGATCCCGCTGGGCCTGGCCGAGGCCACCACGGTCCGCATCGGCCATGCCCTGGGTCGCGGCAGCCGTGACGACATGCGCCGGGCGGCTCTGGCCGGCTACAGCCTGGTTCTCGGCACGCAGGCCCTGTCGGCACTGACGCTCCTGCTGGGGCGACACGCCATCGTCGCGCTCTACACCCACGATGCCGCAGTCGCGGGGTTGGCGGCCTCGTTGCTGCTGTATGCGGCCGCGTTCCAGTTTCCCGACGGCATCCAGGTGCTCTCGGCCGGCGCCTTGCGCGGGCTCAAGGACACCCGCGTGCCGATGCTGCTGGCGGCGATCGCGTACTGGGGCATCGGCATGCCGCTGGGCGCCGGCCTGGGCCTTGGCTGGCCGGGCGTCACGGCGGCGCACGGCCCGCGCGGCATGTGGGTCGGGTTGATCGCGGGCCTCTGCGTGGCCGCCGTGCTGCTGTCCTGGCGCTTCGTGACCAGCAGCCGCACGCGCGTTGCCGGACACCTGGCGCAGTGACCTGTGGCGCATGACTGCGCGACGCGGGGCCGCTACCCTGCCACGCTACGTTCCGGAGTGCGCGTTCCATGAATGACACCCGCCGCGGCCCCATCGCCCGATTCTTCGTGGGCCTGTGGGATGCCGTCAACTTCACCCGCCGGCTGGTGTTCAACCTGGTGTTCCTGCTGGTCCTGCTGGTCGTGGCGGGAGCGATCATGAGCGATGGCGGCCGGCCGCTGCTGCCGCGCACGACCCTGGTGATCGCGCCGGAAGGCAAGCTCGTCGAGCAATACACCTCCGATCCAGCCAGTCGCGCGTTGGCCAGGGCGCTGGGCGACAGGGGTGCCGGCGAAGTTCAGTTGCGCGACCTGCTGCGGGCAATCGACGCGGCCCGCGATGACAAGCGCATCGAACGGGTGCTGCTGCGCACCGATCGCATGGAATTCTCCGGGTATGCCGCGATCCGCGAAGTCGCCGCCGCGATCGCGCGACTGCGTGCATCGGGCAAGCAGGTCGTCGCATTCGGCGACAACTTCGACCAGGGCCAATACCTGCTCGCGGCGCAGGCCAACGAGGTCTACCTGGACCCGATGGGCGGACTAATGCTCGAAGGGCTGGGCCGCTATCGCCAGTACTACCGCGAGGGCCTGCAGGACAAGCTCGGCGTCGACGTGCACCTGTTCCGCGTCGGCGAATACAAGTCCGCCGCCGAGCCGTACATCCTCGATGCCGCATCCCCGGCTTCAAAAGAGGCCGACCTGTTCTGGATGAACGACATCTGGCAGCGCTACCTCGGTGACATCGCGCGCGTGCGCGGGGTGACCGTGCAGCAGCTGGCCAACGGCATCGACACGTTGCCCCAGGGACTGGCCGCGGCGCAGGGCGACCTGGCGCAATTCGCGCTGCGCCAGCGCCTGGTCAATGGCCTGAAGACCGAAGAGGAACTCGACGACCTGCTCGCCAAGCGCGGCGTCGCCGACGTCGATGCCGATGACGGTTTCCGCGAAGTGTCCCTCGACGGCTACCTGGGGCACATCGACAACGCGTTGAAGAACGTCGCGGCGCGTCCGCAGGTCGCGGTGGTCGTCGCCGAAGGCGAGATCGCCGGCGGCAAGCAGCCGCCGGGCAGCGTGGGTGGCGAATCCACCTCGGCGTTGCTGCGCGACGCGCGCGACGACGACCGGGTCAAGGCCGTGGTGCTGCGGGTCAATTCACCCGGCGGCGAAGTCTTCGCCTCCGAACAGATCCGCCGCGAGGTCGCCGCGCTCAAGACAGCCGGCAAGCCGGTGGTGGTGTCGATGGGTGACGTCGCGGCATCGGGCGGCTACTGGATCTCGATGAACGCCGATCGCATCTACGCCGATCCCTCGACGATCACCGGATCGATCGGCATCTTCGGGCTGATCCCCACCATTCCGCGCACGCTGGCCAAGCTCGGCGTGCACACCGACGGCGTCGGCACCACGCGGTTTGCCGGCGCCTTCGACGTCACCCGGCCGCTGGATCCCGAAGTCGGCACGATGATCCAGTCGGTGATCGACAAGGGTTACCGCGACTTCACCGGGCGCGTCGCCAGCGCGCGTGGCCGCAGCGTCGCCGACATCGATGCGATCGCGCGCGGGCGCGTCTGGAGCGGCGCGCAGGCCAAGGACCGCGGTCTCGTCGACAGTTTCGGGGGCATCGAGGATGCGGTAGCGGACGCTGCGTCGCTGGCGAAACTCGGCGCGCCGGACCGTTACCAGGTGCGCTACGTGGAAAAACAGGCGACGCCGTTCGAGCGCTTCTTCAACCGCTTCGCGCAGACACGCATCGGCGCCGCGTGGCTCAAGGATTCGGGCATCGCCGGGACACTGATGGCGCACGCGTTGCCGCAGACGCGCGATGACCTGGCATTCCTCGACCACGCACTGCAGTCGCGCCATGGTTCGCCGGTGCAGGCGCTGGCGTACTGCTTCTGCGGCTTGTAAGCGCGGGCTGACGCGACGCCCCGCTGGCGACGATCAGCCGCCGGTCTGCGCGTCGATCGCGTCCTGCTCCTGCTTGGCCGCATCAAGCACCTGCGGCTCGATCGCCTTGGCGCGATCGATCGGTGCCTGGATCGCATCGCGCAGCTCGGTGTCGTGCTGCGCCTGCGGTTCGGGCGGGCGTTCCTTCTTCGGCGGTTCGGGCTTGCTGCAGGCGCTGCAGGCGAGCAGCAAGGACAGTGCGCAGCGGCGCAGCAGGACGTCCATCGCGTTCTCCGGTGACGTGGCCGATCGACCCGGGGCTATGCTACGCGCAACCCCGGCCAGAGACCGCGCATGGATCCCAACCGCTGGCGACTCGATGGGCAACTGGCGCTGGTCACCGGCGGCAGTGCCGGCATCGGCCGCGCGATCGCGCGCGAACTGCTGGGATTCGGCGCGCAAGTCCTCATCGTCGCCCGCGACGGGCCGGCACTGGATCGCACGCGCGACGAACTCGCCGAGGAAGTGCCCGACGGCATCGTGCATGCGCTGGTCGCCGACGTGGCGGACGGGGAGCAGCGCCGCGAGATCCTGGACTGGGTCGAGGATCGCGGCGAGGGCCTGAACATCCTGGTCAACAACGCCGGCGGCAACCGCAAGCGCGCCGCAGTCGACTACACCGACGACGAGTGGCGGGAGATTTTCGAGGTCAACCTGTTTTCCGCCTTTGAATTGTCGCGCTATGCCCATCCGTTGCTGACGCGGCATGCGGCGTCGAGCATCGTCAATGTCGGCAGCGTCTCCGGGCTCACCCACGTGCGCACCGGCGCCGCCTACGGCATGGCCAAGGCCGGGCTGCACCAGCTCACGCGCAACCTCGCCGTGGAATGGGCCGAGGATGGCGTGCGCGTCAATGCGGTCGCGCCGTGGTACATCCGCACGCGGCGCACGTCGGACTCGCTCGCCGATCCGGATTACCTGGACGAGGTGCTGCTGCGCACGCCGATGGGTCGCATCGGCGAGCCCGAGGAAGTCGCCGCGGCGGTGGCGTTCCTGTGCCTGCCGGCGGCCGCGTACGTCACCGGCGAATGCATCGCGGTCGACGGCGGCTTCCTGCGCAACGGCTTCTAGCGACGACGGCGGGCTGGCGCTGCTGTCACTTGCCGCAGGTGCTCTCGCGCACGATCTTCTGCACCCGCTCGAATTCGGCCTTGTTGGCCTGGGCATCGTCGGGGCGCGCGAATTTCCACGCCGCTTCGGTTTCGCGCAGTCGCTGCCTCCAGCTGGCGCAGGCGGCGCCGTCGGCGACACGCTGGCACTGGTCGGTCACCATCTGGCAGGCGACGCCGGCAGCGTCGTCGGCCGTGCCCTGCAGGTTGGTGGTCTGCAGGCGCACGCAGCGCGGTTCCGGCGTGGCGGCTTCGCTCAGGTAACTGTCGTTGTCGTAGGTATTGCACTGGTACAACGCCGGCGGCGGCAGGCGGTCGCTGTCGGCAATGACTGGCGGCACCGGCAGGCTGTCCGCAGCAGTCGCGGGGAGGGCGGGTGCAGGTGCGGGACCTGGCGCGGGCCTGGGCATGGCCACAGGCCGGTACGCCGGCATCGGCGGCGGCGATTCGATGACTTGTTTCTGCTGGCGGGTACCCTTGGGGCAGGCGGCATTGTTCTGCAGCGTGACCGCACCGAATGCATCGGTGCAGCGATAGATCACCACGCTGGGCGCGGCGGCGTGCGCATGCGCGTGGACCAGCGCCACCGCGCAAACCAGGGTCAGGACAAGCCAGCGCCGCATCAGTCGCCCCCGCAATCGTTGGCCAGGCGCGCGTTGATCCCGCGCTCCTCGACCCGCAACACGTCACGTTCGCTCGGCATGGCGTTGAAGAAACGACGACGGATCTCATCGCGACGGTCCACCAGGCGCGAACACACTTCATCCTGCGGCAGCGCATGGCAGTCGTCGCGCACCCAGGTGCCGACGCCCCAGGCCGCCGCGCCATGGAAAGGCGGGTACAGCATGGTGTGGTGGTCGTCGATGCGGACCCGGCCGTCGGTGATCGCAAGATCCGTGTCGCCCGTCATCCCGTGCCGCGGCCGCGCAACCGGATAGCCCAGCGTCCACAGCGGTACCCAGCGCGGGTTGCCCTCGCCGCTGTCGCTCGTATAGATCTCGCCGTCGGGCGTCACGCATTCGTACAAGGGGCGCGGCGGCGTGATGTACACCGTGCGCTGCCGCTGCATCGCCTCGCCATCGTTGACCGGGCGTGTGCGCGCCGATGGTGTCGACGGTACTACCGGCGCATCCGTGGGCCGGATCATGGTCCGGGTCTGCTGCTTCTCGCCCTTGCGGCAGGGCGTATCGCGCAGCGTCAGGTGGCCCGAGGCGTCCGTGCAGCGATAGATGGTGACTTCGCCCGATGCACGCGTGACCGGCGCCGCAACGGCGAGCAACAGGACAACGACAACGGCCAGGAAACGCATGGCGCATCTTGCACGCGGAGGTCGCCGCACGCCAAGGCAGGCGGCCGCAATGGTTCCTGCCGGTTCAGCCGCCGCGCAACAGCGCGCCGCTGCGCGCATCGCGGATGGTGGTTGGCGCCGACAGTTCGCCGGTTTCGCCGATGACCCAACCGTCGGTGCCATCCAGCAGCGCGGCCTCGATGTCGGCGCGGTCCCTGGCCGGGGGACGTCCGGCGCGATTGGCGCTGGTGGAGACCAGGGGCCCGCCGAATGCCGCGCACAGCGCCGCCACCACCGGATGCGCACTGACCCGCACCGCGACGCCATCGTGGCGGCCCGTGATCCAGTGGGGCACGCGGCCGGTCGCCGGCACCACCCAGGTATGCGGGCCGGGCCATGTCGCGAAGACCGCTTCGCTGCGATCGGTGGGCAGCACGTCCCAATCCAGCAGCGCCTCGAACTGTTCGAGCGTACCCGCGACCAGGATCACGCCCTTGTCGACTTCGCGCTCCTTCAGCGCCAGCAGTCGCAGGACCGCCGCTTCGTCGAAGGGATCGCAGCCCAGTCCCCACACGGCTTCGGTGGGATAGGCAATCACGCCGCCATCGTGGAGGACATTGGCGGCCGCGGACGGCGTCAGTGCTGCGGGCATGCCGCAAGCTTAGCGCGCGGGCGCCAACCGACGCACCGGCGGCATGCGGACCCTAGAACGGAGCGTCGTCGACAGCGGCGGCGCCCTTTCGCGTCGTGGTCGTGGCGGTGTTCTTCGCGGCCGCCTTGCTGGCCGCGGATTTCGCCGGCGTCTTTTTCACGGCCTTCTTCACGGCCTTCTTCGCCGACTTCTTCGCGGCCTTCTTCGCTGCCTTCTTTGCCGGGGCCTTGCTGGCGGCCGCGGCCTTCTTCGCAGGTGCCTTCTTGGCGACCTTCTTGCCAAAGCGCCCGCGCATCGGCTTGCCGGTTTCCTCCAGCAGCTTGATCACCTCTTCGCGCGTCAGCGACGCCGGCTCGCGATCCTTGGGGATGCGGCCGTTGAGCTTGCCATCGCTGATGTAGGGGCCATAGCGACCGTTGAGCACCTGGATGTCGCAGTCGTCGAAGGACTTGATGATGCGGTTGCGCGCGATCTCCTCTTTCTCGTCGATCAGGAATTCAGCGCGGGCCAGGTCGATGGTGTACGGATCGTCTTCCTTCTTCAGCGAGGCATAGACGCTGCCGCGCTTGGCGAAGGCGCCGAAGCGGCCGATGCCGACGCTGACCTCCTCGCCGTTGCTCTGGCCGAGCTTGCGCGGCAGCTTGAACAGCTCCAGCGCGTCGGCAAGCGAGATCGTGTGCATGCTCTGGCCGGGGCGCAGCGATGCGAAGGTCGGTTTTTCCGCCTCGTCCTCCGCCGTGCTGCCGATCGCGGCATAAGGACCATAGCGGCCCAGGCGCACGCTGACCGGCTTGCCGGTCTTGGGGTAGGTGCCGAGTTCGCGCGCGCCCGAGGCTTCGCTGCGATCGACCGACTCGGTCTTCTCGTCGACCAGTTGCTTGAACGGCGCCCAGAAACGCTCCATCAGCGGGATCCATTCCTCTTCGCCGCGACTGACCGCATCGAGCTCGTCCTCGAGCTTGGCGGTGAAGTCGTAATCGACGTACTGGGTGAAGTGCCCGGACAGGAAACGCGAGACGGCGCGGCCGACATCGCTCGGACGGAAACTGCGGCTTTCCATCTCCACGTACTTGCGGAACAGCAGCGTCTGGATGATCGACGCGTACGTCGACGGACGGCCGATACCGTATTCCTCCAGCGCCTTGACCAGCGCGGCTTCGGTGAAGCGCGGCGGCGGCTGGGTGAAGTGCTGGTCGGCGTGGATGCGCTCGAGCGGGATGCGGTCGCCGGTCTTCATCGCCGGCAGCTTGCGCGCTTCGTCGGCCTCCTCCTTGGTGACCGTGTCCTTGCCTTCCTCATAGACGGCGAGGAAGCCCGGATCGATGACCGTGGTGCCAGAGGCGCGGAAGCTGTGCTCGCTGCCGGCGGCAAGATCGACGGAGACCGTGTTGAGCGTGGCCGGGACCATCTGCGAGGCCACCGCGCGCTTCCAGATCAACTCGTACAGGCGGCGCTCGTCGTCGCCGAGATAGCGCGCGACCTGCGTGGGCGTGCGCAATGCGGATGTCGGGCGCACGGCTTCGTGCGCTTCCTGCGCGTTCTTTGATTTGGTGACGTAGACGTTGGGTTTGTCGGGCAGCGCGCGCGTGCCGAAATCACGCGCGATCACGTCGCGCAATTCGCCCAGCGCTTCGGCCGACAGGCTGACCGAGTCGGTACGCATGTAGCTGATCAGGCCGACCGCGCCTTCGTCGCCGATGACCACGCCTTCATACAGGCGCTGCGCCACCTGCATCGTGCGCTTGGTGGTGAAGCCGAGCTTGCGCGAGGCTTCCTGCTGCAGCGTGGATGTCGTGAACGGCGGCGACGGTCGGCGCTTGCGCTCCTTGCTGGCGACGTCGGTGACATGCAGGGCGCCATTGGCGGCGCGCACGATGCGCTCGCGCGCGGCCTCGGCGGTGTCGCCGTCGGTGACCGTGAACTGTTCGACCTTCCTGCCGTCGAGCTTGTTGAGCTTGGCGGTGAACGATTGCGCCGGGTGGGTGCATTCGGCTTCGATCGACCAGTACTCGCGTGCGACGAACGCCTCGATCTCCTCTTCGCGCTCGACGATCATCCGCAGCGCCGGCGACTGCACGCGTCCGGCCGACAGGCCGCGCTGCACCTTGCGCCACAGCACCGGCGACAGGTTGAAGCCGACCAGGTAATCCAGCGCGCGGCGCGCCTGCTGCGCATCGACCAGGTTGGCGGCGATGGCGCGCGGGTGGTTCATCGCCTCCTTGATCGCGCGCGGGGTGATCTCGGTGAAGACGACGCGCTCCAGCGACTTGTCCTTGAGCAGGCCGCGCTCGCGCAGGATCTCGGCGATGTGCCAGCTGATGGCCTCACCTTCGCGATCCGGATCGGTCGCCAGGAACAGGTGGTCGGCGGACTTGGCGGCCTTGGCGATCGCCTCGACGTGGCGTTCGTTCTTCTCGATCAGGTCGTAACGCATGGCGAAGCCGTTCGCCGGGTCGACCGCGCCCTCCTTGGGCACCAGGTCGCGGACGTGGCCGTAGGAGGCCAGGACAGTGAAGTCCTTGCCGAGGTATTTGTTGATCGTCTTGGCCTTGGCCGGCGACTCGACGATCAGGAGGTTCTTGGCCATGGCGGCGGTGGGTCTCGTCTGCAGCGGGCGCGCCGGAAGGCAGCGCGTGGAGGATTCCAGAGAAGCAAACGCCCGGAGCAGGACTCCAGGCGTTGGGCGTTTTCCTTATTACAGTGGAATCACGGCACGGCCGCCGCTGTCAAGCGCCAGCAGCGCCGGTGCCTGCCACGACGGCCGGCAAACCCGCGCTAGTGCACGGGTTCCGGCTCGTCCAGGAACATCTGGGTTTCCATCCAGGCGTAGGCCGCCTCGGACCCCGGCTGGTTGAACAGGACCATCAGGACGACCCATTTCACGTCTTCCAGATCCAGCTCGTCCTGGTCCAGCGCCATCGCGCGGTCCAGGACCAGTTCACGCTGGCCTGCATCGAGGATGCCCTGCTGCTCCAGGAACAGCAGGAAGCCGCGCGCCTGCACGTCGAGCTTGTCCAGTTCCGGCCCGAAATACACCCGGATCGGCCCGTTCGCCCGCGGGACGCCGGCGCTGGGACGCTGCTCGGCGAGCGCATCCAACCAGTCGAAGGCCTTGTTGATTTCCGCCGGACTGAAGCCGGCCTGGGTCAGTTCCTGGAATAGCGGACCGCTGCTGAGCGCGGCGCGATCGCCCAGGGGTGGGGTCACGTCTTCGGTGAAATAGTGCTCGAACAGGTAAAGCAGGACATCCAGGATGCTCTCTTTCATTTCCCTCGGCCTGCGCCGGCGTGGCGCTGTGGAGAGGAACCGGCTTGCGCCGGTTGTCGTCGTCGGGCTCCCTGCCCGCCGACGTCGTGGTACCCGGAATGGCCCCGGTACCGCCGTCACCAGATCCCCCGCAGGTGACGGTTGCGACGCGTCCTGCGTCGCTGCGCCGAGGCAGGATCAAACCCGACCTCAGCGCTTGCGGGAATACCGGCCGTGTTCGACTGCAACACGGCCTTCCAGCTCCATGACCAGCAGCATGGAGGACAGTTCCGCCACCGTCAATCCGGTTCGCGAGACCAGCCGATCAATACCCGTTGGGTCGTGACCCAGCGCCTGCCACAAGCGCTGGTGGTCGGCATCCATCGGTTCCCCACTGGCGACTGAAGCATCGCCTTGGACCGCGACTGCCGAGTTGGGGGCCGCCAGGCGCCCGCGCAAGGCCTCGGCGAGCTCGGCGGCCAGCGAACCGATGGCGTCGATCACCTCGTGCGCGCTTTCCACCAGACCGGCGCCCTCGCGGATGAGGCGATGACAGCCGCGCGCCGTCGGGTTGTGGATCGAGCCCGGCACGGCGAAGACATCCCGGCCGCAGTCGCTGGCCATGCGCGCGGTGATCAGTGCACCCGAACGCTCGGCGGCCTCGACCACCAGCGTCCCCAGCGCCAGCCCGGCGATGATGCGGTTGCGCCCGGGAAAGAATTCACGTCGCGCCGGCGTCCCGGGCGGGTGCTCGCTGACCACCGCGCCGGTGGCGACGATGCGCTGGTGCAGCGTGGTGTTGGCGCGCGGGTAGGGGACGTCGGGACCGGTGCCGAGCACGGCGACCGTGCGGCCCCCGGCCGCCAGCGCGCCTTCGTGCGCGGCCGTGTCGATGCCCGCGGCCAGCCCGCTGGTGACGGCCAGCCCGGAGGTCGCCAGCGCGTGGGCAAAGTCGAACGCATTGTCGCGGCCTCCCGCACTGGGCGAGCGGCTGCCCACGACCGCGACCGAGGGGTGCCATAGGCAGGCGGGATCCCCGGCAACGAACAGCGCCAGCGGCGGGCTGGGGATCCGGCGCAGCAGCGCGGGGTAGTCCGGGTCGTGCCATCCCAGCAGGTGGTGCCGTGGTTGCGCCAGCCAACGCCGGGTCGTTTCCAGCCGCTCGGCGTCGTCCTGGCCCAGCGCCAGCACCTGCGCGTCGTCCAGGCCATGCGTGCGCCAGTTGCGTGGACCTGCGGCCAGCGCCGCGACGGGGCCGACATGGCTGTCGAGCAGGCGACGACGCGCTGCCACGCCACCACCGGCGTGGACCAGGCGCAGCAGGGAATCGGTGGCCGGATCGAGCATCGCGCCAGCGTAGGGCGCTCGAACAAACGGCGCCCTCGGGCGCCGTCGTCGTGCAGTGTCAGGTTTTACCGCCCCCGGGAGCGACTCAGTAAGACGCGTCGGGATGCTTGAGTTCGTAACCCACGCGGCTGGGCTTGATGGCGTCCATCACCAGGCCGTAGCTCATCTTGTCGAAGGTGCGGAACACCATGACATGGCCCGCGAACTCATCCGGCAGCCGGACCTTGGACCCGCGCGCGATGGTGTCCTCGCTGCGCATGTCGCCATAGCGCACCTTGTCCACGGCATTGCTGCCCACGCGCCAGATCGAGAACACGGTGCCGTTGTCGACGCCCTCCCGCGAGCCCACCGACAGCGCCACCACGTCACGTGGCCCGCCTGCGCTGAGCATGTCGGCCACCGCGAGGACGCGGGCGCGCCCGTATTCCATCTGCTGCCTTGGCGGATGCGGGAAGAACTGCAGGTCGTAGGGCTGGGCGTCGACCGGGATCAGGCGATCTCCAATGAGGACCTCCCGCCCCTCGGCGTCCAGGACCAGGGTGCTGGCCTGGATGCCACCCACCTCACCGCGGGTGACGGTGCCGACGCCGACCTGCATCATCTCGAAGCCGAGCAACTCATTGCCCTTGTCGGGCGTCTCGACGTTGGTCCAGTAGTTCTCGAAGTCGATCAGGCGGCGGCCACGGAAGTCGAGTTCGTCCTTGTGGAACAGGTCGCAGCATTGCGTCCGGTCCAGGTGGGTGAAGCGCTGTGTCGGCCGCAGGACCGCATACCGCTGTCCCGTCGGCGCCCCCGCGATGCCCCGGACGTAGACGACCTGGCCTTCGCTCGCGCGAAGGCGGTCGTCTTCCAGCCCGACCACGTAGGGCATCTGGTCGAACTGGTCGACCACGCGCAGGTTCTTCAGGAACGGCTCCACGTCCGCCAGCGGGATCGCGTTGATCGGCGAGCCGACGCGGGGACCAGGCTGCACGGCCATCCGGTCCAGGTACGCCAGGCTCAGCACGTCACCGGGATAGATCAGGTGCGGATTGCGGACCTGCGGATTGGCCTGCCAGATCTCCGGCCACAGCCAGGGCCGCTTGAGGAAGCGACCGGCAATGTCCCAGAGCGTGTCGCCACGCTGCACGACATAGGTATCCGGATGGTCACCGCGCATCTCGACGGCGGCGGAATAGGTCGCGACGGTCAGCAGCGCGACGGCGAAAACCGTGCGAAGCCCCTTCGACGCGCGCTCAAGCATTGCGTCCATCTACCCGCTCCCCTTGGAGATTTCCCCGTATTGCCGGGGCAATATAGCCCACAAGCGATGCGTCTTGGCAAGCCTGCGGCGTTACAATCGCCTGCCCACCGTCCGTGCCGCTTGCGGATGTGACCGCCGCCCCCATTTTTCCGCCATGGCCCAGCTCCCGATCCTCGAGTTCCCCGATCCACGGCTGCGCACCAGGGCGACGCCGGTGGACCCGGGCTGGCTGGCCGAGCCGGCCACCCAGCAACTGCTCGACGACATGTTCGAAACCATGTACGAGGCCCCGGGCATCGGCCTGGCCGCCAGCCAGGTCGACGTGCACCGGCGTTTCATGGTCATCGACGTGTCCGAAGAGAAGAACCAGCCGCTGGTCTTCGTCAATCCTCAGATCACCACGCGCAGCGGCGAGCAGGTCTACCAGGAAGGCTGCCTGTCCGTGCCCGGGATCTTTGCCGACGTCGCACGTGCCGACAGCATCACCGTGCAGGCACTGGACCGGCACGGCGCGGCGTTCACGCTGCGGGTCGACGGCCTGCTGGCCGTCTGCGTGCAGCATGAAATGGATCACCTGGACGGCAAGCTCTTCGTCGATTACCTGTCCCCGCTCAAGCGCGAGATGGTCCGCAAGAAGCTCGCCAAGCAGCGCAAGCAGACCGACGCCGCCTGACCTGCGGGGTGGTTTCGGGCGCACCTGCCCCGCAACGCCAACGGCAACACGCGGTGGTCGCTGTCCCGGCGGTCTTTCGCTTCCCCCGATCCCGCTGACATCCAAGGAACCACCGCATGCCATTGAGGATCGTGTTCGCCGGCACGCCGGACTTCGCGGTGACGTCGCTGCGAGCGGCCGCCGAACGCAACGAACTGGTGGCTGTCTACACCCAGCCCGATCGCCCGGCAGGCCGTGGCCGCGACCTGCGTCCTTCGCCGGTCAAGCTCGAGGCGGTCCGGCGCGGGCTGCCGGTGTTGCAGCCCGAATCCCTGAAATCGGCGTTGTCGCGCGATGCCTTGCGGGCGCTGCGGCCGGACTTGCTGGTGGTGGTCGCCTACGGCCTGATCCTGCCGCAATCCATCCTCGACATCCCGACCTTCGGCTGCTGGAACGTGCATGCATCGCTGCTGCCGCGCTGGCGTGGCGCCGCGCCGATCCAGCGCGCGATCGCAGCCGGCGACAGCGAAACCGGCGTCTGCCTGATGCAGATGGAAAGAGGACTGGACACCGGTCCGGTGCTGCTCTCGCAACGCATCCCGATCGGCGAGGCGGAAACCGGCGGCCAGCTGCACGACCGGCTCGCGGCGCTCGGCGCGCAGACCTTGTCCGATGGCCTGGGGCTGTTGCGCGCAGGGCTGAAGCCGGTTGCGCATGCGCAGGGCGAGGTCGGCGTCAGCTACGCCCGCAAGCTCGACAAGGCCGAAGCGCGGCTGGACTGGTCGCAACCGGCAGCAACGCTGGCGCGCAAGGTGCGCGCGTTCAACCCATGGCCAATGGCCGAAGCGATGCTGGGTGGCGAGCGCGTGCGGGTGCACGGCGCCGTCCATCTGCCGCTGGAGCACGGCGCGGCTCCAGGCGCCGTGCTGGCGGCGGGGCGCGAGGGCATCGACGTCGCCTGCGGGCAAGGCGCATTGCGACTGCGGGTGCTGCAACGCGAGGGCGGCAAGGCGATCACCGCTGCGGATTTCCTCAACGCCAACCCGCAGTTGAAAACACGATGATTGCCGTGCCCGGCGTCGCTTCCCGCGTCGCCGCCGCGCGCGTGCTCGACGCCGTCCTGCATCGCGGCCGCTCGCTGCGCGGCGAGCTTGCGACCGCATTGCCGGCCTTGCCTGATCCGCGCGATCGCGCCCTGGTGGAGGCGATCGTCTTCGCCGGATTGCGCCAGCGCACGCGCTACGACGCCGCGCTCGCCGCATGGATGCCCAAGCCGCTGGGCCGTCGCGACAGTGGCCTGCGCGCCTTGCTGCTGGCCGG
>JBBRHT010000022.1:0-13800 GCA_038222295.1 Lysobacterales bacterium | reverse complement strand
CAGTAATCCAGGCTCATGGACGCGCCGGTCAGCCAGCTCGGGTCATAGACCAGACCCCAGTCGTACGAACGGCCCTGTTCCGGCTGCAGGTTGTAGCCGGCGTACTTGGAACCGGAGACCACGCCAGTCAGCTGCGAATTGCCCTGTGGCTCGATGCCGCCCGGAGGAATCGCCGTGGCGCCGGTCGCAGGACCGCACGCATTCGGGTGATTCGTATCGGTCGACAGATAGCCGGTGCAGGGATCCGACGCCTGTGGAGCGTTGCCCGACGGACCCGTGAACAGGTCGCCGATTGTCGGTGCACGGAACACGTCAGCGACGGTGCCGCGCAACAGCAGGTCGTTGAACGGACGCCACTCGACTTGCAGCTTGTTGTTGACCGTGTTGCCGAAGTCGCTGTAGTTCGAGAAACGCGAACCGAAGGTCACGTTCAGGGCCTTGGCAAACGGCACATCCTTCAGGATCGGGAGGAACAGTTCGGCGTAGAGCTCACCGACGCTGAAGCTACCGGCCAACGGCGAACCGCAGGCTTCCTGCGAGATGAAACAGGTACCGTCGGCGCCCGCGAGGGCTACGTAATCGACTTCATTGCGTGCGTAGTCGCGATGCCATGCCGCACCGAACGCCAGCTGCGCGGCACCGGCCGGCAGGTTAAACAGTTCGCCCGATGCATTGGCTTCGAAGCCCTTCTGCGTCTGCAGGGAGGTATTCATCGGGTTGACCGCGTACTGCCTCAAAGTCGCGATGGTCTGCGGGTCATCGACGTTGAAGATGTTCAGCGGGGTGCAGTTGGCGATCGGAGTAGCCGTCGTGCCGCAGGTGGCGACACCGTTGCCATCGATGAACGATGGGCCGAGGGCATCACGCAGGCCCTGGTAGTACACGTAACCGTGGGTCGAGCCCGAGAAGGAGACGTGGCCGTAGTTGACGCCGAAATCCCATTTCCAGGTGTCGCCGAGGAATCCGGTCAGGCCAGCGAAGACCTGGTCGGTCGTGGTGGCGTTGAACGACTGGCGCTGGCCCAGCGGAAGGAACCGCGTGCGCAGGTTGGGACCGCCGCCGCCGAAATCGATGCCGAACGGGTTGTAGACGTTCTGCGCGGAGACGACCACGCCATCGGAGTTGGCATCGAACGGCAATGGCGCAATCGCGAAGCCCGACGAGGTCTTGTTGTGGTAGACCTGCAGGTAGGCGCTGACGTCATCGGACAGCTGGTAGTTGCCCAGGAAGAAGCCGTTGGTGCGCTCCTGCGGGGTCAACACCAGGTTGAGGCGCTGGTAGTTGTACGCGTCCGTCTGGCCGTTGTAGCAACGATAGTCGCCGGTGGTGCTGCCAGACGCGCCGGCGATGCGGGTCACGCTGGAGCAGCCCAGGGCAACGCGCAGCGGGTCGCCCGACGGCAGGTTGATGCGGCCGTTCGGGGTGCGGCTGGAGCCGCCGACGAACACCGAGCCGTAGTACAGGTAGGTGGCGTCCTTGGAGAAGTCGCGGTCGGCCGACGAGATGGCCTTGAACTTGTTGTAGTCCACGCCCGCGATGACGTTGCCCTTCTCGCCGGTCTGGCCGAAGGTGAACGATCCACCCGTGCGCTCGCCGTCACCACGGCTGGAAAGCCCGTAGTTGAACGATGCCTCCATGCCTTGGAAGTCCTTGCGCATGATGAAGTTGACGACACCGGCAACTGCGTCGGAGCCGTACACCGACGATGCGCCGACGGTCAGGATTTCGATGCGCTCCACGGCCGATGCCGGGATTGCGTTGACGTCGCCGTTGATCAGGCGGTGACCGTCGATAAGGGTCAGCGTACGAGCCGATCCGAAACCACGCAGGTCGATCGTCGCGGCACCGGTACCGCCGCCGTTGTTGACCTGCGGATTGGTCGGGGCGCCTGCCATGTTCGGCAGTTCCTGGATCAGGTCGCCGAGGGTCAGCTTGCCGGTCTTCTCGATCGCGGCGCGATCGATGGTGACGACGGGGCTGGCGTTTTCAGCGTCGACACGGCGAATGCGCGAACCCGTCACTTCGATGCGATCGAGGTTGGTGGCTTGCTGGGTCGCCGGGGTGGTGGTCGTGGTCGTGGTCGTGGTCGTTGCGTCCTGGGCGAATGCAACGCCCGTGCCGGCAACGGCAGTTGCGCCCACGGCGAGCGCGAAGGTGATCGCGTCGCGGAGCTTTGTGGTCTTCAAGGTCATCTCTCTCTCCAAGTCGTTCTTGGGTATTTCCCATGGGAACCTCCCCGGTGGAGTCAAGAAAGACGCCAATGCCGGCAAGGCCGGGGCCGATAGTAGCCCCCCTTGGCCAAAAATTAAAGTGTCGTTAAACGGCGGGCTGAAAGCCGCCGGGGACGCAGGTCTACAGATCCTGCTGGTAGCGGACGTAGGGCACGGTGCCCTCGTCCTGGGTACCGTCGACGGCCGGGGTGAAGGGGTTCCTGCCTCGCGTGATGACGTTGTCCGCGCCCACGGTGAGCTGCCCGCTCCAAGGGGTCCGCCAGGTCAGGCCGAGACCCAGGCCTTCCCACTTCGGCTGGCCGGGGGTGTCGACCACATGGCCAATGATATTGGCCCCGAAGGCGCCAAATCCGCCGCCGACGCTGAGGGTCTTGCTGCTCCAGCGGTCCGCCAGGGCGGGGGCTTCGGACGGCGAGATCAGCCGCGCCTTGGCCATGGTGCCGGCGATGGACACATAGCCTTGCCGGCTGAGGTTCTTCTGGGCGAAGACGGTCAGGTCGTTGACATCCACCCGCCCGCCCGTTGCTCCCGGGGTGAGCCACGCCGGCAGCCTGTCATGCCCGCTCCCGAGCGACAGCCCGAGCTTGCCGCCATTGCGGGTAATAGCCGCATTGGCACTCGTGCGGCGACTGCCGTTGTCGTCCAGCCCGTCGCCCAGCGTCGCCAGCATGCAGTTGTTGGACAGGGCCCCAAGCGCGCCCAGTCCCTTGTTGCGATCGCAGAGCAGCCCGAGCGAATGGCCGGCTTCGAGCCCGAATGTGGTGTCCAGCGCCGCATTGCCAAAGCGCCAGCGCGTGCCTGCCTGGGCGCCACCCATGGGTTCCAGGACAAGGAGCGCCTCGAGTTTGCCGCTGGCGTTGTTCCAGACCGGCAGCACCGTCTGGTCGCTCACCGTGCCAGCCGCCTTGTTGCCAAGCGATTGCGCAGCAACGCCCGACGTGCCGGCGAGGGCAAGCAGGAGGGCGAGTGGCAATTGCAGGAGGCGGGCGGACATGGCTGCGTGTGACCTTGGGTGTCTGGTCGAGTTCCGTTGGATCAAGGCCTCAATCTACGGGATTTATGTTTATTTAACAATCACCGGGAGTGCCTGTCCAGTTATTGCAGGCGCTCCGGCGCTGGCTGGGCAGCGGGATGGGGCTGGAAGATCCCGGCGATCTCATCCGCGTCGAAAAGGTACTGCTGGCCACAGAATTCGCAGCGGATCTCGGCCACGCCGTCGGCGGCCGCGGCCTGTGCCTCATCCTGGCCGAGCGCGTCCAGCATCGAGGCAACCCGCTCCCGGGAGCAGGAACAGGCAAAGCGCAGCGGCCTGACATCCAGGAGCTGGGCTTCCTCCTCGTGGAACAGTCGCTGCAGCAGTAGTTCGGCCGGCCAATCCATCAGTTCCTGCGGCGACAGGGTCTCGAACAACGCCGTCGCCCGGTTCCAGCCATCGTCGTCGCCGCTGTCGCCGGGCAGCTTCTGCAGCATCAGCCCGGCCGCGCGGTTGTCGTCGGTCGCGAGCAGCAGCCGCGTGGGCAACTGCTCGGATTGCCGGAAGTAACCCTCGAAGGCTCCGGCCAGCGAATCGGATTCCAATGCGACCATGCCCTGGTAGCGGGTGGGTTCGCGTCCCTCGGCGCCGGGATTTTCGATGGTGATCGCGAGCACGGCGTTGTCGCCGAGCACGCGCAGGTCGCGGGGCAGTGCGGCATCCTCCTCCACCTGCGCGATCGCCCGCAGCGTTCCGGCGGCCGTGCACTCGGCAAACAGCGTCCGCAGCGGGCCATCGCCGCGCAGTTGCACCGACAGGCGTCCGTCGACCTTGGCATGCGCGGTGAACAGCGCCGAGGCGGCCGACGCTTCGCCCAGCAGTTCCGATATCGCGATCGGATATTCGGCACGCGAGCGGATCTGCAGCCAGGTGGCATCCAGGTGGACCCGTACACCGCGCACGCCGGCGTGCCGCAACAGGAAGCGTGTCAGGCTGTCGTCATCGATCAGGCCGTGGGAGCCTTGGACTGCGGGGATATGGACTTGGGTCATCGCGTTTCGTCCCTCGGATGCTGCATGGTGATAATGCATGTCGAGCCATGAAGAGGACATGCCTGCCCGGCATGCAGGGACAATGGATGGGGACGCAAAGGCGCGTGTGCAAGCCGTGACGAAGCGGCGCAGCGGTTCGCGGCGGCGACGCTGGTTGCGATGGGCATTGCTGGCCCTGCTTGCCTTCGTCGGGCTGTCGGTACTGCAGGTGCTGGTGCTGCGCGTGGTCGACCCGCCGTTCTCGGCATTCATGGCGCAGCGACAGCTGTTGGCGTGGGCAAAGGGCGACTGGAAGTCCGGGATGGCCTACGACTGGCGCGACCTCGATGCCATCGCACCGAGCCTGCCCCTGGCGGTGGTCGCCGCCGAAGACCAGAACTTCCCCGTCCACAATGGCTTCGACTTCAAGGCGATCGAGAAGGCACGCGCCAGCAATGCGCGGGGGCACAAGGTGCGTGGTGCCAGCACGATCAGCCAGCAGGTCGCCAAGAACCTCTTCCTGTGGAGCGGCCGGAGCTGGATCCGCAAGGGCATCGAGGCCTGGTACACGGTATTGATCGAGACCTTCTGGCCCAAGCACCGCATCCTGGAGATGTACGTCAACATCGCCGAGTTCGGCGATGGCGTGTACGGCGCGCAGGCGGCGTCGCGACGCTTCTTCCGGGTCAATGCGAGCCAGCTGACACCCGCGCAGAGCGCACGCCTTGCCGCCGTGCTGCCTAGCCCCAGGCGATACGATGCACGACGGCCTGGCCCCTACGTGCAACGCCGCAGCAACGGCATCCAGCGACAGATGCGCCATCTGGGCCCGGGCGGCGATCTTCCGTGAGCACGCGTGGACACGACCCACACATTGCCGGCACGACATCAGGATGCGCCATGCCCCGAGACTTGTTGACGATCGTCATCGCCGCGTTCAACGAGGCCGACACCCTCCCGCTGCTGCAGCCGCGGCTGTCGGCGGTGCTCGACGATCTAGCCGCGAATGCGCGCGTTGATGGCCGCGTGCTCTACGTCGACGATGGCAGCAATGACGGCAGCTGGCAGGTGATGCAGGCCATCGCGGCACGCGATCCGCGCGTCGCGCTGCTGCGCCTGTCGCGCAATTTCGGCAAGGAGGCGGCGCTGACGGCGGGGCTGGATCGCATCGATGCCGGAGCAGCGCTTGTCCTGGATGCGGACGGCCAGGATCCACCGGAGCTGATCCCGCAGTTCGTCGCCAAATGGCGCGAGGGGTTCGACGATGTACACGGCACGCGCACCATCCGCGAAGGCGAAGGCTGGCTGAAGACATTCACGGCGCACGGCTTCTATCGCCTGATCGGACGGCTGTCGAAGACGCCGATCCCGCAGGACACGGGCGACTTCCGGTTGCTCTCCCCGCGATCGTTGGCCGCATTGCGACAGCTGCGCGAGCGGCATCGTTTCATGAAGGGCCTGTTCGGCTGGATCGGTTTCGAACAGGTCGCCATTGAATACGAGCGCGCGCCGCGCCTGGCCGGGAAGACCAAGTTCAACTTCTGGAAGCTCTGGAATTTCGCCATCGAGGGAATCACCAGCTTCACCACCGCGCCGCTCCGCCTTGCGACTTACCTGGGCGTGGTCACGGCGCTGGTCGCCTTCGCTTATGGCGTCTGGGTCGTGGTGAGGTCGCTGCTCTGGGGCGATCCGGTGGCCGGCTGGCCATCGATGATGGCGGTGATCCTGTTCCTTGGCGGCGTCCAGCTGATCGCCTTGGGACTGATCGGTGAATACCTGGGCCGCCTGTACACCGAGTCCAAGCAGCGGCCGCTGTATCTCGTCGACACGTGGCGCCCGGCGGCCGGAGTATCCTCGCCCCCAGGCATCCTGGAAGGAGACAGCCATGCGAACGGTCCGTCATTTGCTCGAGGCCAAGGCGCCTGAGATCCATGCCATCCGGTCCGATGCACCCGTCCTGGATGCGGTCAGGCTGATGGCCGAAAAACACGTCGGGGCGTTGCTGGTGATGGATGCCGGCGCGCTGGTGGGCATCGTGTCCGAGCGCGACTACGCACGGAAGATCGTGCTGCAGGGCCGCGCGTCAGGTGACACGCCCGTGCGCGACATCATGACGTCCAAGGTCGTCACGGTCCGCCCCACCGACACGACCGACCATTGCATGCAGGTAGTGACGGAGCGACGCATCCGTCACCTGCCGGTGGTCGATGAGGATGTCGTGCTCGGCGTGGTTTCGATCGGCGACCTGGTGAAGGCCGTGATCGAGGACCAGCAACTCGAGCTGGACCAATTGCAACGCTATATCGCCAGCTGAATGCCGCACGTCGCGGATCAGCGCGTTGGCGCGCTGCCGCCATATTTGCCGCACTGGATTTCCTGCTCGCGTCCGCGCTGGACGGTTGCTGCAAGGGCCGCGACCGGGGCCGCGATGACACCGATCGCGGCAGCGGCCACGGCACGCAGTCCGACGCGCTTGTAATCGGGCCGGATGGATGGATCGCGCAGGGTGCCGCTGACCACGAGCGGCCCGCGCAAGGACACCAGGCTGAAACGCTTGGACCTGGACATCAACTGCAACGCCAGGCTTTCATCCTTGAGGTTGATGGTGCCCTGGCCGTGGATGGTGTTGTCGCTGGTGTCGACGACCAGGTTGCGCGTGGTCATGATGCCGTTGCGCACGGTGAAGTCGCCCATGCCGCAGCGGATCGGGATCTGCTGGTCGCCGGTGATCAGCACTTTTGCCGCGCCGCCGATATCCAGGCCGGAGAGCTTCATCAGCAGCTTGCTGACTTCGCCTTGCCCCATGCCCAGGCCCGCATCGCCATTGGCACTGCCTAGCATCGCGGCGATCGAATTACCCGTGCCACGCAGCGAGACGTCACCGCTGACGCGTCCGATGGTCGTCTTGCCGAACTTCACCGACGGGATCAGCTTGGACAGGTCCAGGCTGCGCGCCTGGATGCGGGCGGTGGTGCCGAGGTTTTTCTCACGCGCATCCATCTTGATGTTGCTCCGCACGGCGCCGCCAGCCACGCCGAAGTTCAACGGATCCAGGCGCAGCACGCCGGCGTCCAGCAGCAGGTGCGCATCCATGTTCTCCATGGGGACAGCCGTTGCATTCAAGTGCTCGACCTTCAGGCGCACATCGGCGTCCATCGCCCGCAACTTGCCGAGGTCGTACGCGCTGTCGGGCAGCAGCTTGCCGGCGGGAGGCGCGTGCGCTTCGGTGCTCGGCGCAGCCGTGCCCTTGGCCGTGCTGCCCGGGGTGACGCCCAGGAAACCACCGAGGTCGACGATGTCCATGTGACGCGACGTCAGGCTCGCGGTGAGCTTCGGACGGTCGCGTCCGTGGTCGATGCTGGCTGATCCTGCCAGGTCGCTGCTGCCAACCTTGCCGCTGAAATTTTCGTACCGCCAGACATTCCCGGAGCGGCCCAGCCGGCCGTCCAGCTGGTAGGCCGGCGTCGGTGGCGTGGCGACGCCGATCAATGGAAAGAGGTCGGCCATGTTCTTGCCCGCGATCGCCAGCTTCAGGTCGAAGTCGCGCAGGCGCAGCGGGTCCAGCAGCCGTCCGCGCGCATGCGCACGGGTGGCGCCAGCGGACAGGCGCATGTCGATGCGATAGGGGCGATCGGTATCGCGCAGTGCCAGCGGGCTTTCGGCCGTGCCTTGCAGGCTGAAGTCGCTGCCCTTCCACAGGCCCTTTCCGGCCACGTCGATCGTCTGCGTCTGGCCTCCACTGGTCTTGCGGCTGTTGATGTCCACGTCCAGGCCAGTGCGGCTGGCGACGTCGACGACCTTCAGGTGGCCGCGATCAATCCACACCTGGTTGAACTGCGGGCCTTGGCCTCCGGCAGTGGGCAACACCCAGTTGCCGACATTGCCTGGGCCGGTTTCCAGCAGCAGCTGGGGACGGGTCAGCCGGATGTCCGGGATCTGCACATCGCGGTGCAGCAGCAACGGCCATGTATGGACGCCGAACTCCAGCCGATCCGTGCTGGCCATCGTCGGCACCTTCGACCACGGCGCATTGGAGAAGGAGAGCGCATCGGCGCGGATGGTGGTCGTGCGTCCGAGATCGACATCGAGGTTGCCGCCGATCACCAGCTGCCTGCCGGTCTTGGCAAGCACGTAGCGCTCGACCGGGCCCTTGAACCAGTTCCAGTCCCACAGTGCCAGCAGCACCGCCAACGCCACCAGCAATACCGCGAGCGCGGTGAGCCACGGATGGCGCGTGATCGGCGCCAGCGGCGATGCAGGAGATGCGTTGCTGTCGGTGCCGCTGGTCATTCGTGCTGCCCTGTCATGGAATGGTGCACTGTCATCGGCTGCCTACTTGCGGGCCCAGGTTGTCATCAGTGCCGTCGAAAGCGGGTCGGGCGAATGGAATATCCCCAGCACCGGCCGCGAGACGGATTTGCGGACGCCGCGAATCGACACCGCACCATCGGCAGCGGGCGGTCAAGCGGCGGTGAACGGACGAGCCAGCGAACTGCTGGCGTTCAGGCCACCGCGGCGGCGTGTGCGTGCTCGCGGGTCGCGGCGAACGTCACCGTGGGCGCGCGCTCCTGCGCCAGCTGCAGGTTGACGCGGGTCGGCGCCAGGTAGACCAGCTCCCCCGCGGCATCCAGGGCGAGGTTCATCGCGTTCTTCTCGCGGAACTCCTCCAGCTTGCGGCTGTCCGCGCACTTGATCCAGCGCGCCGTCGTGACCTGCACGGGTTCGAAGGCGGCATCGACGCCGTATTCGTCCTTGAGCCGATAGGCGACGACGTCGAATTGCAGCGTACCGACGGCGCCGAGGATCAGGTCGTTGGACATGAGCGGCCGGAAGAACTGCGTCGCGCCTTCCTCGCTCAATTGCGCCAGGCCCTTCTGCAATTGCTTGAGCTTGAGCGGATCGCGCAGGCGCGCGCGGCGGAACAACTCCGGCGCGAAATTCGGGATGCCGGTGAACGACAGCGGTTCGCCTTCGGTGAAGCTGTCGCCGATCGAGATCGTGCCGTGGTTGTGGATGCCGATCACGTCGCCGGGATAGGCCGTCTCCACGATCTCGCGGTCGCTGGCCATGAAGGTGAGGGCATTGGCCAGTTTCAATTCCTTGCCGGTGCGCGACTGCAGCGCCTTCATGCCCGCCCGGAACGTACCGGAGCACACGCGCAGGAACGCAACGCGATCGCGGTGCTGCGGATCCATGTTGGCCTGGATCTTGAACACGAATCCCGACAGCTGCGCTTCATCCGGGAAGACTTCGCGCGTCGTGGTCTCGCGCGGCTGCGGCGGCGGTGCGTGCTCGACGAAAAAGTCGAGCAGCAACTGCACGCCGAAGTTGTTGACGGCAGATCCGAAGAACACCGGCGTCTGCTTGCCGGCACGATAGGCGGCGACATCGAACGGCTGCGACGCGCCCTGGACGAGCTCCAGCTCCCCGCGCACCTCGCACAGCATGTCGGCACCGATGCGTGCCTCCAGCGCCGGGTCGTCGATGGAGCTGAAGATTGTCGAATCCTGGCGGGTGAAGTTGCGTCCCTGTTCGTACAGGTGCACTTCACCGGAGACCAGGTGGACGACGCCCTTGAGGCGCTGGCCCATGCCGATCGGCCAGGTAACGGGCGCGCACTGGATCTGCAGCACGGATTCGACCTCGTCGAGCAGGTCGATGGGATTCCTGCCTTCGCGATCGAGCTTGTTGATGAAGGTCATGATCGGCGTGTCGCGCAGGCGGCAGACGTCCATCAGCTTGATCGTGCGCTCCTCGACGCCCTTGGCGACGTCGATGACCATCAACGCCGAATCGACCGCCGTCAGCACGCGATAGGTGTCTTCACCGAAATCGGCGTGGCCCGGCGTATCGAGCAGGTTGACGATGCGGCCTTCGTAGGGGAACTGCATGACCGACGAAGTCACCGAGATGCCGCGCTCTTTTTCCAGCGCCATCCAGTCGGACGTGGCGTGGCGCGCGGCCTTGCGTCCCTTGACGCTGCCCGCCATCTGGATCGCGCCGCCGAACAGCAGCAGCTTTTCGGTCAGCGTGGTCTTGCCGGCGTCGGGGTGCGAAATGATCGCGAACGTGCGACGGCGCGCGGCTTGGGTGGAGACATCGGACATGGGAACGATGCGCTGTTGCGCAACGGCTGCAGCAAAGGACCGCCGATTATAGCGGCCGCCCGCTTAGCGCCGGCTGGCGAAATTCAGTGCGCCCTGCGGGCCGCTCATGCGGAAGGGGATCGACTCCAGCCGCATCCCGCGGTTGACCTGGACGGCGAAGTGCAGGTGCGGCCCGGTGGTGAAACCAGTGTTTCCCGACAGCCCGATCTGCTGCCCCGCGCGCACATGCTGGCCGACCTGCACCAGCACGCCACCTTCCTCGAGGTGCGCGTACAGCCCCATCGTGCCATCCGCGTGGAGGACGCGGACGTAATTGGCGCGACCGCCGTATTTCTCCAGGTCCAGGCCGGCCTTGTCGAAATCGCCCTCGACCTGCATCACCACGCCATCGCGGGCCGCAAGGATCGGGGTGCCGACACTGGCCGCGAAATCGACGGCGTAGAAGTTCTGCGGATCGCTATGGCTGAAGCTGCCGCCAAAGCCCTGGTCGACGCGTTGCTGGCCCTGGCGCAGGGGCAGCTGGTAGACGACATCCTGCGGGTGGGCATTCGGGTCGCCGGGAATCCCGTCCAGGCGCAGCTCGAACTGCCCGGGATGCGTGCCGTCCACCATGCCGATCCGCGCAACCAGCACGCTCCCGTGAGCGGGAACCGTCGCGCGGGCCGGCAGGATGGGATCACCTGCCACGTTGTCGGAATGATCGAACCGCAACATGACTTCGATGGGTCCGGCCAGCGTGTTGTCCGCCCATGCCTGGTAGCTGCCCGGGTCGCCCTGGACCCGCAGCCGGACCATTGCGCCCGGCTCGGCGCGCACCGGAATGAGCCGGACATGGCCGGCCGAGGCCAGCTGGGCCTTGTCCGGCGCGCGATCGCCGTAATGGGTGATGCCGTTGGCGTCGGTCCAGCGGTAGACCTTGCCCGCTTGGACAGCGGCGGACAGCAGCAAGGCCGTCGCCAGCGCAACAAGCGCCAAGACTGGTCTCCAGCGGGACTTCATGGGGTAGCGATCTCGGGCCACCTGTCGAGTATGCGCAGGTGAAGGCGGCGTCAACATGGCCCATCCACTGGCTTCGATCACATATCGCTTCATCTGGATGAAGCGATTGACTTTTGCAATCCAGCCCGGCAGTCTGCATCCATCCATCGAGACCGGCTGAGGGACAGGCCCTTTGACGCCGGGGCAACCGAACGACACCACGAAAGCGGTGGCGCCAGGTGCCAAATCCTGCGGGGACCTGTCGTCCACCGGAAGATGGTTGCGGTCCGCCCAGGCGGATCCGTGGCTGGCTTTCCCCCCGCGCCCGATGGCCCCATCGTCCGGATGCCGCCATGAGCCCAGCCAACCCCGAACCAGCCCTGTCCCCAGCGCGTCACCCGCGCAATCGCCGGCCCGCGATCACGTCGACAGTGCGCGGAGCCGTGGTTCGCGACGCCGTCACCGTCGAATTGCCGTTACGCCACGCCGGACTGCATCGGCTCGATGTCGCCTACGAATACCAGGGCGATAGCGCGGCGCCGCTGGTGCTGGTCGCCGGCGGTATTTCGGCGAACCGGCATGTCGCCAGCAGCGACGTGTATCCCGAGGCCGGGTGGTGGGACGCGCACGTCGGCAGGGATCGCGCGCTCGACCCGGGCCGCCACTGCATCCTGGCCATCGACTGGCTGGGCGCGGATGGGGCGCTGGACGTCCCGATCGACACCGTCGACCAGGCGGCGGCCATTGCAGCCGTGCTGGATATGCTCGGTGTGCGCCGCGCGGCGGCATTCATCGGTTGCTCCTACGGCGCGATGGTGGCATTGCAATTCGCCGCGGTGCATGGCGAACGCGTCGAACGCGTCGTGGCGATCAGCGGCTGCGATCGTCCGCATCCCTACACCAGCGCAGCACGCGCATTGCAGCGACGCGCGGTCGCACTGGGTGCGCTCCAGTGCGACGAGTCGGCAGGCCTGGCGCTGGCGCGCGCCATGGCCATGTTGCTGTACCGGACCCCAGACGACTTCGCACGGCGCTTTTCCGGACCACCCGCGATCAGCCACGGACGATTGCGTTGCGCCGCCGAGGACTACCTGGACCACTGTGGCCAGCGATTCGTCGAGCGCCTGTCACCGACCGCATTCCTGCGTTTGTCCGAATCCCTGGACCTGCACGACGTCGCCGCGGACGCGATCGGCGTCCCCGTGTTCCTGCTCGCGGTCGCCGGGGATCGCCTCATTCCAATCGCGGATGCGCATCGACTGGCAGCGCAACTCGGCGGACCTGCAACCCTTCGCGTCGTGGATTCGCCATACGGACACGATGCCTTCCTGAAGGCGTTCGATCCCGTCGACCGGCTCCTGCGCGAAGCCCTGGATGTTTCCCATGGCGGTGCGTGGTGAGCACCGGTTTCCAGCCTGCCACGCGCGCCGTGCGCGCCGGCATCGATTGCGACAGTGCCCATGGGGCGGTGACGCCATCGCTGGTTCTGTCGAGCAATTTCAGCTTCGCCGGTTTCGACGCCAAGCGGCGTTACGACTACACGCGCAGCGGCAATCCCACCCGCGACCTGCTTGGCGAGGCACTGGCCGAACTGGAAGGTGGCGAGGGCGGGGTGGTCACGTCGACCGGCATGTCGGCGATCGCGCTGGTGCTGCATGCCCTGCTGCGTCCCGGCGATCGCGTCGTGGTGCCGCACGATGCCTATGGCGGCAGCTGGCGGCTGTTCGACGCGTTGTCACGCAAGGGCCATTTCGAACTCATCACCGCCAACCTCACCGATCCGCATGTCCTCGCCGCCGCGATGGAACGGCAACCGGCCCTGGTGTGGATCGAAACGCCGTCCAATCCGCTGTTGCGGATCACCGACCTGCGATTCGTCACCACGGCGGCGCACGCCGTCGGTGCGCAGGTCGTCGTCGACAACACCTTCCTGTCCCCCGCACTGCAGGTGCCAATCGAATTTGGTGCCGATGCGGTGGTGCATTCGACCACCAAATACATCAACGGGCACAGTGATGTCGTTGGCGGCGCCGTGGTGTCGGCGCGCCGCGAATTGCACGATGCGATGTCCTGGTGGGCGAATGCGCTGGGCCTGACCGGCTCGCCATTCGACAGTTTCATGACGTTGCGGGGATTGCGCACGCTGGATGCGCGCTTGCGGGTGCACCAGGACAACGCATCTGCCCTCGCAGCCTGGCTGGGTGTGCAGCCGGAAGTCGCGTGCGTGCATTTTCCGGGGCTTGCATCGCACCCGGGCCACGGACTGGCATCGCGACAGCAGCGCGGCTTCGGCGCCATGCTCGCTGTCGAGCTGCACGGCGGCGAAGCGGCGGTGCGGGCGTTCGTGGATGGATTGCGCTGTTTCACCCTGGCCGAGTCGCTGGGCGGGGTCGAGAGCCTGATCGCCCATCCGGCGACCATGACCCACGCGGCAATGACACCGCTGGCCCGCGCGCAGGCCGGGATCACGGACGGATTGT
>JBBRHT010000021.1:0-13966 GCA_038222295.1 Lysobacterales bacterium | reverse complement strand
GCCGCCGGAAGGCCTGATGGGAGAGTTGCCCGAGGGCGAACCCTTCATCGTGCCGATGGCCATCCCGCTGATCGCCGGCCCATCGGGAATGGCGGCGGTGATGTTGATGGGCAGCCAGGAGCCCGGCCGCATGGGCGCGTGGAGCCTGGCACTGATGATCGCGTGGGTCGCGACCGCTGCCATCCTGTTTTCCTCGACCTACCTGTACAAATGGCTCGGATCGCGGGTGCTCACCGCCGTCGAGCGATTGATGGGCATGGTGATCGTCGCCATTTCGGTGCAGATGCTGCTCGATGGCCTGATCACATACCTGCGGCTCGCTCCGGCAGCGGCCTGATGGCGCAGACGCCACCCGCGCCGCAGCCGAACAAGGATCCAACAATGGATGACGTGACAGTGGGCGATGCAGCGGTGAGCGACAGCCATACGACGAGGCTTCCGACCGTCGATGCCAGCATCTATCCGCGCGGCGGCCTGGACGTGTTGTCGCGCGATGAAGTGATGCGCTTGCGCGATGCGTCCGCCGGCGGCATGCACGAGCTGTTGCGACGCTGCGCGCTGGCCGTGCTGACTACCGGCAGTACCGCCGACGACCCTCGCGCGGCGCGCGAGATGTATCCGGACTTCGATATCCATGTCCTGCAGCAGGACCGCGGATTGCGCCTGGAACTGGTCGGCGCCCCCGGCATGGCATTCGTCGACGGCAGGATCATCACCGGCGTGGCGGAACTGCTGTTCGCGGTCGTGCGCGACCTCGTCTATACCTCGGTGGAACTCGCCCCCGACTACGCCAACGAACTCGGCACGTCCGCCGGCATCACCGACGCCGTGTTCCGGCTGCTGCGCAATGCGCGCGTGCTGCATCCCTCGCAGCCCAACCTGGTGGTGTGCTGGGGCGGCCATTCCATCAATCGCGACGAATACAACTTCAGCAAGGAGACCGGTTACCAGCTCGGCCTGCGCAACCTGGACATCTGCACCGGATGCGGGCCTGGCGCGATGAAGGGGCCGATGAAGGGCGCGACCATCGGTCACGCGAAACAACGGCGGCTGCAGACGCGCTACATCGGCATTACCGAGCCCGGGATCATCGCGGCCGAATCGCCCAACCCGATCGTCAACCACCTGGTGATCATGCCGGACATCGAGAAACGGCTCGAATCGTTCGTGCGCATGGGCCATGGTTTCGTGGTGTTTCCCGGTGGCGTCGGCACCTGCGAGGAAATCCTCTACCTGCTCGGCATCCTGCTGCGGGAAGAGAACGCGCACCTGCCATTCCCGCTGGTCTTCGCCGGCCCGACGTCAGCGGCACCGTATTTCCAGCAGATCGACCAGTTCCTGCGGTTGACGCTGGGCGAAGCGGCGACCGCGCGCTATCGGATCGTCACCGGCGATTGCGCCGAGGTCGCCCGTCAGATCGCGCAGGGCATCCGCGACGTCCGCGAGTACCGGCTCGCCAGCAAGGATTCGTTCTACTTCAACTGGTCGCTCGACGTCCCGCTGCCGTTCCAGCAACCCTTCGTACCCACCCACGAGGCGATGGCCGCCCTGGACCTGCACCACGGCCGGAAACCTTCGGATCTCGCCGCCGACCTGCGTCGCGCCTTCTCGGGAATCGTCGCTGGCAACGTGAAGGAAGAAGGCATCCAGCGTGTCGAGCAGTACGGCCCGTACCAGATCCACGGGGACCCGGACATGATGCAGGCCCTGGATGCCCTGCTGCGCGCCTTCGTCGCCCAGCGCCGGATGAAGCTCGCCGGCGACTACAAGCCCTGCTACGAGATCGTGGCCTGAGTCACGCCCAGGACCTGAACGACAGCGCCCGTCCCCCTCCTGCCGCCGCTCGTCCGGTAGAGCTTGCAAGCGGGCCGGCCGGGCGCCAAGAGTGCAACCTGCCCAGGGGTGGAGACGGCGGGACATGGGGAGGACGCGACAAGCGGGTTTCACGCTGATCGAGTTGATGGTGGCGCTTGCCGTGATGGCGATCGTCCTGTCGTTCGCCATCCCCAGCTTCGAGTCGATCGTCAATTCCAACCGCCTCTCCAGCGCCGCCAACGAGATGGTCGCGTCGATCCAGATGGCGAAGATGGAATCGCTGCGTCGCAACCGGCGTGCCGTTGTCTGCCTGAGCGCCGCGCCCAATGCCACGACCCCCACGTGCAGCGGCGCGACCAGCACGACTGGCGGCTGGATCACCTTCCTCGATGTCAACGCGAACGGGGCTTACGACGCTGCCAGCGACACGCTGTTGCGCACCAGCCTGCTCAAGTCGCCGGTGCAGGTGCTGGTGAGCGCCCAGCTGCCTGCGGGCAAACTCATCGTGCGTTCCGACGGACTCGCCCGGGACAACACAGGCACCGCGCTGCTCAGCGGAAGCCTCGACGTCTGCATCCCGACCAGGCGCCCGGCGGAGAACGTGCGGCACGTGAACATCGGTTTTGGCAGCGCGGTGTCCGTCGCCTCCGAAAACAAGAACGCCTCCTGCACTACGCCGGCGAACTACGTCCCATGAAGACCATGCCCATCCCACATCCCCGCCGCAGCACGCCACGCAACATCGCCGGCGTCGGTCTGATCGAGGTCCTGATCGCCGTCGTCATCCTCGCGTTCGGCATGCTCGGCATTGCCGCGCTGCAGGCGGCGAGCCTGCGCAACAGCCAGAGCGCGATGGAGCACAGCCAGGCGACGGTGCAGACCTACGCCATCCTTGATGCGATGCGCGCCAACCTGTCGGTGGCCCGGATCGGCGGCTACGACCTCGCCACGATGACCTGCAACGCCCCCGACATCGGCGACCTGGCGGCGAACGACCTGCATAACTGGATCACCTCGCTCCACAGTACCCTGGGCGCGAGCGCCTGTGGCCAGATTGCCTGCGGAAGCCTCGCTTGCGACGTCAAGGTGCAATGGGACGATTCCCGCGGCACCAGCGCCGATGCGACAGCGGCCATCGATGCGACGACGCACACCGTGGAAACGCAGACCCGGCTATGAATCCAATCCGATTCCAGTTCCGCTCCCCGGCGCCGATGCGCGGCGTCACCCTGATCGAGCTGATGGTGGCGCTCGTGCTGGGCCTGATCGTGTCGGGCGCGGCCTTGACGCTGTTCACCACCAACCGCAAGACCTACACCGCGTCGGAGAGCCTGGGTCGCATCCAGGAGAGCCAGCGCACGGCGTTCGAGCTCATGTCGCGCGACGTGCGCGAGGGCGCGGGCAATGCCTGCGAGAAAGGCCTCGACATCGCCAACGTCGTCAATAATCCGACCACCAACTGGTATACGGATTTCACCGGCGGGATCAAAGGCTATGGCGGGGCGACGAATTTCGTGAGCGGCGGGCCGGTGTTTGGCACGACGAAATTCTCGCGCGTCAACGGCACCGACGCGATCGAGCTGAAGTCGTCGGTGTCGAGCGGCTTGGCCATCGTGACAATGCCGGGCCATACCTCGTCGGACATCAAGGTGAACGACCCTAGCAACGACCTGCAGGACGGAGACATCGCGATGGCCTGCAACTTCGATCATGCGGCGATTTTCCAGATCACCAACGTCAACACGGGGGTCAACGTCGTCCACAACAACGGCACCGGCACCCCCGGCAATTGCAGCAAGGGCCTGGGTTATCCGACCGACTGCAGCGGGGCCAACGGCAATGCCTATGACTTCGGCGACCACCAGCCGGCGGTGCTGGCCAAGCTGCGCGCCACGCGCTGGTACATCGGTTACAACGGCCGCACCTACAACGGGCAGCCCAGTCGTTCGTTGTACTACAGCACCGTCAAGAACACCGCCGGCACCCTGACCGTCGTCAACAACGAGATCACCCAGGGCGTGCGCGACATGCAGCTGACGTACCTGGTGCAGGGCGCCTCCACCTATGTCGACGCCAGCGCCATCACCACCGCTGCGGATTGGGGCAAGGTCGTCGCCGTGAACATCAGCATGGCCATGGAAGGCGAAGACAAGGTCAGCACCAATCAGGCCGTGCTGCAGCGGGACCTCCAACACATCGTCACGCTACGGAATCGCGCCCAATGAACCGCGAATCATCCAGTCGTCCCCAATCCCAACGCGGCGTCGCGCTTGCGGTCGTGTTGATCCTGCTGCTGGTGATGACGCTGCTTGGCCTGGCCAGCCTGCGTGGCACGCTGATGGAAGAGCGCATGAGCGCCAACCAGGTCGATCGCAGCCTGAGCTTCCAAGCGGCGGAAGCCGCATTGCGCGAGGGCGAAGCCGTCGCCGCGGGCAAGCCCACGCTCCCGGGTGGCGGCGTGCTGGGAAGCGGGTGCACCAACGGCCTGTGTGCAATCCCGGATCCGAATGTCACAACGCCAGTCTGGCAGGACCCCACGGTCTGGGCATCGGCTCCATCGGCCGTGGTGAGCCTGGGCGGCAAGACCGCCACCCCCAAGTACATCGTCGAGCTGCTGGCGGACAACGTCCCGCCTCGCGGCAGTTGCACCACCAGCGGCGACGTCTCTCCGGACGCTGAATGTTCCGGTACCGAACGACGCTATCGAATCACCGCGCGCAGCGATGCTGCCGATCGCGCGCAGGTGATGTTGCAATCCATCTATGCAGTGCCCTGAGGCGAGACCAGCCATGAACGCGACGAAGACAACGCACGCAGCCCGGCCATCGCTGCTGAACCGGCTGCTGCCATCGTTTGCCGCCCTGCTGTGCACCCTCATCGCGGCGCCGATCCAGGCGGTGACGTTCCCGGCGGTCCCGCTGCAGTCCGGCGCGGCCTATCCGCCCGCGAACATCATGTTCATCCTCGATGACTCGGGATCCATGGCGTGGGACTTCATGCCCGGTGCGTTCGGTTCCGGTGAAGTGCCCGCGACCACGCCGCTCAACATCGCCCTGAACGCGTATCCGCGCAATACGCTGTACTACGACCCGACCATCACCTACGTGCCGTGGATGAAGTCCGATGGGACCCGTTACACCGGCGGCACCTCGTACGCCAGCGCCTACAGCGATAACGATGGGCTGAGCAGCGCGGTCGACCTGTCGAGCAGCACGCGCACCTTCTATGTGCCGAAGGCCGGCGCGACCGATATGTCGCTGACCGCGAGTTATTACCGTTACCAGATCCCGGGCGGCGGCGGCGATATGGTGCGATCGGACTACGGCGCAGTGTCGCAGGCGGCATCGGGCTTCCCGATGACCGGCCTGGCCGACACGTCCGGGGGAATGACATCCTTCAGCTTCACCGTTCCCTCGGGCACCAATTCGATCGTCGTCACCACATCGGGCGGCACCTACGGAAGTAATGGCGGAGCCACTAACGGCAACGGCACGGGAGCGGATGTGTACGCCCGGTCGGGCGCCGCCCCTACCACCAGCACGTATGCATGCCGCGGAATCACGGCCGGCAACGCCGATACGTGCACCGTCAACAATCCGGCGGCGGGTACGTGGTATGTGGGCGTGAATCGCGGCTCGAATTACAAGAACGTCACGCTGGGCGTTGCATTCGACATCCGCTGCGGAAGCGGTTCGGGAAGCAACGACTGGATCAACTGCACCTCGGCAACCCCGACCGGTCGCACCCTCGCCAGCGAGTTGACCAACTACGCGACCTGGTACTCCTACTACCGCACGCGCATCAAGCTGGCCAAAGCCGGTGCGAGCCAGGCATTCGGCGAGATCGGCTCCAACCTGCGGGTGGGCTTCGACACGATCTGGAACCGCAATCGTTTCCCGATTCCGGTCGGCACCAGCAATGGCCAGTTCACCGGCACCAACCGCGATACCTGGTACGCGCGCCTGGTTGCGGCGGTCGCGAGTGGCGGCACCCCGCTCAAGGGCGCCTTGCAGCGCAACGGCGACTACTTCAGCGACACGGCCTCCACCGGCCCGTGGGGGCCGGAAACAGGCACCGACCAGATCAGCTGCCGCCAGAATTTCTCGATCCTGACCACCGATGGTTACTGGAACAGCAATAGCGGCTACAACAATCCGGTCGGTGATGCGGATGGCACCGCGGGTCCGACGATCACCTCGCCCACGGGCGGGTCGTTCACCTACAACGTCACCAAGCCGTACAGCGACAATTTCGCCACCACGCCATCCACGCGCGGCGACACGCTTGCCGACGTCGCGATGTATTACTGGAAGCGCGACCTTGTCACCACGCTTCCCAACAACGTGCCGACGTCGGTCGCGGATCCTGCTTTCTGGCAGCACATGGTGACGTTCAGCATTTCCATCGGCCAGCAGGGCAACCGCAATCCCAAGACCGACCTGCCGGGTATCACCAACGGCAGCCTGCACTGGCCCGATCCGATCCCCACCGAGAATGCCAGCCGCATCGATGACCTTTGGCATGCGGCGGTCAACGGACGCGGCAGTTTCGTGGCAGCGAAGAATCCCAATGAATTCGCGCAGGGACTGGTCGACGCACTGGCCACGGTTGCGGCACGGCTGGGCTCGGCTTCCAACGTGACCGCCAACAGCACCTCGTTCACCTCCGACACGCGCGTCTTCCAGGCGAGCTACGTGTCGGGCAAGTGGACTGGTGAGTTGTCCGCATACGACGCAACCCAGGCCGGTGTGTCATCGACGCCAGCCTGGCAAGCGGGCGCCTTGATCCCGACGTCCGGGCGCAACGTGACCACCTGGAACGGGATCGCCGGTGCCACGTTCCCGACCCCCACGCAGACAGCTGCATTGGCGCGCGCCACCGGTCTTGCGATCGTCACCGGCGCGGACAACGCCGCCTACATCACCGGCAACACCACGCTGGAGAAGCGCAACGGCGGAAACCTGCGCGACAGGGGGTCCCTGCTTGGCGATATCGCGTACTCGTCGCCGATGTACGTCAAGGACAGTGAAACGATCTTCGTCGGCGCCAACGACGGCATGCTCCACGCCTTCAATGCCCTGACCGGCGCGGAGCGCTTTGCTTACGTCCCCGGTGGCATCAGCTTCCCGAATCTCGCCACCCTGAGCGACCCGCAGTACACGCACCAGTACTTCGTCGATGGCCCGGTAGTCGTCTCGACGCTGAAGCAGACGCCTGGCAAAAACTACCTCGTTGGCTCCCTCGGGCGCGGCGGCAAGGGCGTGTTTGGCCTGGACGTCACCAATCCGGGCAGTTTCGGCGCGAGCAATGTCCGGTGGGAGCGCGCAAGCGACGCGGACATGGGCCAGGTCCTCGGCGAGCCGCTCGTGGTCACCCTGAACGATGGCACCAAGGCGGTGCTGGTCAGCAACGGTGTCAACAGCAGCAGCAAGACGGCGGCATTGTTCATCCTCAACATCGCCACTGGTGCGGTGATCAAGGAAATCAACACCAACGTCGGCAATGCCGGCAGTGAAAACGGCCTGTTTGCGCCGCGCGGATGGGACGAGGACGGCAACGGCACGGTCGACTACGTCTACGCCGGCGACCTCAAGGGCAATCTCTGGAAATTCGACCTGAGCGGAGCGACGTCGTCGAGCTGGAACCTGGCACTGTCGGGCGCGCCGCTGTTCACGACCCAGAGCGGACAACCGATCACTGCGGGCCTGGGCCTGGGCCGCGACCCGCTCACTGGCAAGCGGTGGGTCTTCATCGGCACCGGCAGCTTCCTCACCACGGGCGACTCGGCCGATAACACCGTGCAGTCGATGTACGGCATCATCGACGATGGCACGTCGACCGCAGTGCAGCTGAGCGACCTGGTGAAGCGCAACATCGTCGTCACCGGCTTCGTCAATGGCAAGGCGGTTCGCGGATTCGAAGCGAACTCCACGATGAATCCCGCCAACAAGGGTTGGTACATCGACCTGGACAATCCGACCCCCGGCGAGCGCATCGTCAGCAACCCGCGCGTCAAGGGCGGGGCGTTGATCGTCGCGAGCATCATTCCGCCCAGCAACAATACCTGCGATGCCGGCGGCACCGGCTATATCAATGCGCTTGATGCGTTCAGCGGTACCAGCCTGGCCCAGCCATTCTTCGACGTGAATGGCGACGGCAAGGTCGACAGTAGCGATCAGATCAATGACGCGAACGGCAACCCCGTGCCGGTCGGTTCGGTCGACCTGGGCGTGGGCATGCCCACCTTGCCGACCGTCATCGACAAGCTGCTGGTCGTGGGCGGCTCGAAGGGCAGCCTGGGATCGGTGCTGGTCAACCCGCAGGGCGGCTCCAACCAGCGAATCTCCTGGCACGAAATCCTGAGGGACTGATATGGGCACGATCGGATCCATAAATGCCCGGCGAGCGGTCGCTGGTTTCAAGCGCTCGGGAGGCTTCACCCTGATCGAGCTCATGGTGACCGTGGCGATCGTCGGGATCCTGATGGCGATCGCGGTGTCGAGCTATGAGTTCGCCACCGTGAAGACCCGCCGTGGCGCCGCCGAGGGCTGTCTGCTCGAGGCGGCGCAGTACATGGAGCGCTATTACACGACCAATCTCACATACACCGACGCCACCATACCGACCTGCACGACGGACGTGACGCCGCACTACACGGTCGCCTTCTCGGGTACGCCCGACGCCAAGACCTACACGCTGCTGGCCACGCCAGTCGCGGGAAGCCGGCAAGAAAGCGCGGATGCGAAATGCGCTGCGCTGGGAGTGAACCAGGCCGGCACCAAGACCGCATCGGGCCCGGCGGGCGTCGCGGGTTGCTGGTAAGAAAAAAGGCCTGCATCGCTGCAGGCCTTCGTGTATCTGGCGCCCGAAGTTGGACTCGAACCAACGACCCCCTGATTAACAGTCAAGTGCTCTAACCGGCTGAGCTATTCGGGCGGGGGCGTCATTGTGACGTCCGGCGTAATCCGGCGCAACCGGCCCTAACCAGGATTCACGCAGGACCGCGCCGCCGATGCGGTAGGCACGCCTTGTCGCAGGCGACCACTGTTCGCCAGGACCAGGGTGGTCGCCATCGCGGGACCGCGGCTGTCGCAAATCGTGAATGTGACGTTGGAGCCTGCGGATACGCCGCCATGTGGCTGGAACAGGATCCGCGTCCGCTGCGCGGTGCTGCGCAGGTGCGTCCCGCCCTGCAGTGGCGATTGCCGGCGCAACAGGGTCTCGCTGGGCCCGCGCGCGCGGTTGCCGTCGATATCGGCGAACGCGATCCAGCCCTGGGTCCAGTCCACGCTGCCGCTGCACGTCGCGCCATCGATGCTTGAACACACGATGACGTCGACCTGCGTCAGTAGCGAATGGTCCAGGGCAGTCACGAGCGATTCGCCCAGGTCGATCCGGGCCGAGCCGGTATGCGTGGCCGCCGCCACGTTGCTGTAAGCCGGCACCGCGATTCCAAGGCCGATCGCGACGATCGCCATGGCGATCAGCGCCTCGATCAGGGTAAAACCGCTCTGGGCACGTTGCATGTCGATGAAATCCTGTTGGTCGGACGCAGGATGCGCAGGCCGGCTCCCCCGCGCCGTCGTCCCAGCACGCCCCCAACGGTAGGAAAAGACCGTGATCGTCCCCATCTCCTGCTGACGCTAGAATCCAGCGGTTGGGCCGCACGTATCGATGAACGACCTCATACATCCCGCAGCGTTCCAGCTGGTTTCGCCGTATTCGCCGGCCGGTGACCAGCCGCAGGCGATCGCCAAGCTGATCAAGGGCTTCGAGGCGGGCCTGGCGCGGCAGACGCTGCTGGGCGTGACCGGCTCCGGCAAGACCTACACGATCGCCAACGTCATCCAGTCGGTGCAGAAGCCGACCCTGGTGATGGCGCCCAACAAGACGCTGGCCGCGCAGCTGTACGGCGAGTTCAGGTCGTTCTTCCCGCACAACGCGGTCGAGTATTTCGTCAGCTATTACGACTACTACCAGCCGGAAGCCTACATCCCGTCGTCGGATACCTTCATCGACAAGGACAGCTCGGTCAACGAGCACATCGAGCAGATGCGCCTGTCGGCGACCAAGGCACTGCTGGAGCGGCGCGACGCGATCATCGTGTGCACGGTCTCGGCGATCTACGGCCTCGGCGACCCGGGCGAATACCACAAGATGGTGCTGCACATGGTGCGCGGCGAGCGCATCGACCAGCGCGAACTGATCCGCCGGCTCACCGAGATGCAGTACAAGCGCAACGAGGTCGAGCTCACCCGCGGCACGTACCGGGTGCGCGGCGAGACGATCGATATCCACCCGGCCGAATCCGACGCCGAGGCGCTGCGCATCGAGTTGTTCGACGGCGAGATCGAGACGCTGACGCTGTTCGATCCGCTCACCGGTGAAACACTGCGCAAACTCCCGCGCTACACGATCTACCCCAAGTCGCACTACGTCACCACGCGCCGCACCGTGCTGGACGCGGTCGAGGCGATCAAGCTGGAGCTGCGCGAGCGCCTGGAAGTCCTGTACTCGCAGAACAAGCTGGTCGAGGCGCAACGACTCGCGCAGCGCACGCAGTTCGACCTTGAGATGATGGCCGAGGTCGGCTACTGCAACGGCATCGAGAACTACTCGCGCCACCTCACCGGGCACATGCCCGGCGAGCCGCCACCGTGCCTGTTCGACTACATCCCGCCCGATGCGCTGCTGGTGGTCGACGAATCGCACGTCACCGTTCCGCAGATCGGCGCGATGTACAAGGGCGACCGGTCGCGCAAGGAAACGCTGGTGGAGTTCGGCTTCCGCCTGCCGTCCGCGCTGGACAACCGGCCGTTGAAGTTCGAGGAATGGGAGGGTCGCGCGCCGCGTGCGATCTTCGTGTCGGCCACGCCTGGTCCCTACGAGCTGCGCATGTCGGAGGGCGAGGTCACCGAACTGGTGGTGCGCCCGACCGGCCTGGTCGATCCGCCCGTCGAGATCCGCCCCGTGACGACGCAGGTCGACGACGTGCTCGGCGAGATCACGCTGCGCGTCGCGATGGGCGATCGCGTGCTGATCACCACGCTGACCAAGCGCATGGCGGAGAACCTCACCGAATACCTCGCCGACCACAACGTGCGCGTGCGCTACCTGCACTCGGACATCGACACGGTCGAGCGGGTCGAGATCATCCGCGACCTGCGATTGGGGAAGTTCGACGTGCTGGTCGGCATCAACCTGTTGCGCGAGGGCCTCGACATGCCGGAGGTGTCGCTGGTGGCGATCCTGGATGCCGACAAGGAAGGTTTCCTGCGCTCGACGGGTTCCCTGATCCAGACCATCGGACGCGCCGCGCGCAACCTGCGCGGCAAGGCGATCCTGTATGCCGATCGCATGACCAACTCGATGCAGCGCGCCATCGAGGAAACCGACCGGCGCCGCGCCCGGCAGGTCGAATACAACATCGAGCACGGCATCACGCCGCAGTCGGTCGCGCGTACGATGGTCGACATCTTCGAGGGTGCGCGCGCGGAGCCCGGCGAGAAGAAGGGCCGCGGCAGGGGCAAGCGGGTCGCCGAAGCGGGCGAGGATTACGCCCTGATGAGCCCGACCCAGCGCAACACGCGCCTGCGCGAACTCGAACAGCGCATGTACCAGCACGCGCGCGACCTGGAGTTCGAGGATGCGGCGAAGGTGCGTGACCAGATCCGACGGCTCAAGGACGCCAGCCTCGCCGGATAGCGTTTAGTCGGCCGCAGTGGCAGCCGCATCGTCGAAGCGGAAGCCGTGCCGCTGGATGACTTCCGCATCCTTGGCCGCGACGAGTTCGCGCGTGGGTTTGTCGTAGTACGCGCTGTAATGCCCGTGGGCGCTGGTGTTGATCGGTGCGCGATCGCGCAGCCAATCGTGCATCGGCGGCGTCAGGTCGACTCCGACCGACGGCAGGAAATCGCGGAGGCCTTCGCGCAGCCTGGCCATGTCGATCAGCGTGGTGTGCGACAAATCGCCGTACATCCGCTGGTACAGGAAGCTGTAGAAGCCCAGGCCGCTGCCTGCAAGCGCCGAGACGCTGTCCCTGGACAGGTTGATGCCGCGACTGGGCAATTGCGACGGCAGTCGTTCCGTCCATGCCGCCAGCCATTGCGGGTCTTCGCCGAGGCGCATGAGGTTGCGCAGAGTGCCGGCGAAATCCAGCCGACGCCCGTCGCTGGCCAGCTGGAACAGCGCATTGGGCTGTGGCATCGCCTGCTGGAAGCTGTACCAGGACACGTAGTAATCCCAGGGATTGCGCACGGTTCCCAGGATCGGCAGGTGCCGCGCGGTCGGCGGAATCGCATCGCGGGGCAGGTGATAGCCGACCTGGCGGCAGCCGGGCATGCATTCGACCAGGAATCGATTGACGAAACTGCCACCCGACTTGTGCAGGTGCAGGAAGACGAACCGGTCCGTGACGATCATTGCGCGGCGCCGGCCCTCACCCGCTGTTCGATGTCCGCATCGACAACCCCGAGATCATGTTCGCCCGCGCGGATCAGGTCGCACAGGGCGGCCGTCGGCAGGAAATCGCAGATCAGGTGCAGCCGTGGTTCCGACCACGCGCTGTACACGCCGTGCAGGGTGGAATTGTTCAGCGCCCAGGCCTCACCAGCCTGCATGCGGTACACGCGGTCCCTGCAGAACATGGACACGGCCGGGTCGGTCACGATCGGCACATGGATGCGCAGCGTGCGCAGGAAATAATCCCCGTTGTCGACATGCATCCTGATGACGCCGTGCGGAAGCAGCTTGGCGAGCAGGCAGCGCATCGGTTGCGCCGGGATCAATTCGCCGATGAGCGATCGCACGTAGGGCAGGTGCTGCAATGGCTCTCGATCCTCGATGGGCTTTGGCCCCTCGATGGGCGCGTAACCGCGAAGGAACACGCCCTCGGTCGGCTGGTGCACGCCGACCCGGCCGCCGCGCGTTCCCCAGTACGATGGCGGCAGTCGCGATACCTCCTGTCGCAGGCGATCGAGATCGACCTTGGCGGGCAGGCGAACGCAGCCACCGATCAGCTGGTCCTTGTCGACGGCGGGAAGCTCGGGATCGTTCATCGGATGCATCGGCGGGGCCGGCGCCATCATTGGGCAAGCTCGCGGAAGGTGCAAACCCGATTGGTTCCGAGCCGCCGGGCGACGGCAACCGTCGCCGCCATCCACTGCAGCTTCTATTTTGTTGTCCGCGACTGCCGGCTGGGCTAGACTGCGCGTCCTCTTGCGAGGGGATTGCGGGCGGTTAGCTCAGCGGTAGAGCATTACCTTGACATGGTAGGGGTCGGGGGTTCGAAACCCTCACCGCCCACCACGCCGACACGGCGTGGATGCAGTCCTTCATTCAACACAGCCAGGTGGCTCGCGGAAACGCCGGCCGAGGGTGCGACATGAGCACTACCATCGCCCATCGCTGAAACGCCCGGGGCTTCCGCGGATGCAGGCGCCCTCGTGGCGCCTTTTTGTTTTTTCGCACCTCTGGAATAGCGGATCCCATGATCGCCATCACGCTCCCCGACGGCAGCCGCCGCGAATTCGAACAACCCGTGTCGGTCGCCGATGTCGCCACGTCGATCGGGCCCGGCCTCGCCAAGGCCGCGCTGGCCGGCAAGGTCGACGGCAGGCTGGTCGACACCAGCTATCGCATCGACAACGACGCCGCGCTGGAAATCGTCACCGACAAGCACCCCGATGCGCTCGACGTGCTGCGCCACTCGACGGCGCACCTGCTGGCCCAGGCCGTGCAGCGACTGTTCCCGGGCGCGCAGGTCACCATCGGCCCGGTGATCGACAACGGCTTCTATTACGACTTCGCCTACGAACGACCGTTCACCCCCGAGGACCTGCCGGCCATCGAGGCCGAGATGCAGACGATCGCGAAGGAAGCGATGCCGGTGTCGCGCAGCGTCAAGTCGCGCGACGAGGCGACTGCGTTCTTCCGTGGCCTGGGCGAGGAATACAAGGCGCAGATCATCGAATCGATCCCCGCCGACCAGGATCTCTCGCTGTATACACAGGGCGAGTTCACCGACCTGTGCCGTGGTCCGCACGTGCCGTCCACCGACAAGCTGCGCGCGTTCAAACTGATGAAGGTCGCGGGCGCCTACTGGCGCGGCGACTCCAACAACCAGATGCTGTCGCGCATTTACGGCACCGCC
>JBBRHT010000020.1:0-14219 GCA_038222295.1 Lysobacterales bacterium | reverse complement strand
CCAGCCGGATGACGGGTTGGCAGCTCAACGTGATGACGCAGGACCAGGTCGCCGCCAAGTCGGAGGCCGAGCAGGCAACCGCCAAGGCGCTGTTCCAGGAAAAGCTCGAGGTCGACGAGGAAATCGCCGCCATCCTGGTCTTGGAAGGCTTCAGCACGGTCGAGGAAATTGCCTACGTCCCGGTTGGCGAACTGCTGGCAGTGGAAGGCTTCGACGAGGACATCGTCGAGGAGCTGCGGGCCCGTGCGCGCGACGCACTGTTGAATGATGCGCTGGCGGTGGAGGAGGAGGTTGACGAACACCAGCCGTCCGACGCCCTGCTCTCGCTGGATGGCATGGACGATGAAACCGCCTTCGCGCTCGCCGGCCACGGCGTCCGCACCGTCGATGACCTTGGCGAGCTGGCGGCCGACGAACTCGTCGAGTTCGGCATCGAAGGGCTCGACGAAGGGCGGGCTGCCGCGCTGATCCTGGCCGCTCGCGCCGAGGAAATCGCACGGCTGGAACGCGAAGGCTGAGTCGTGGCGGCAGGACAAATGGAAGACCGGGGCTAGAATCACCTGATGCAATTCCCACGCGTGGGCACTGCCCACGCCACAGGACACGAAATCCGCATGTCGCAACAAACCACGATCCGCAAGCTGGCCGAACTGGTGAATGCACCGGTCGAGAAACTTCTGGAGCAGCTGGCCGAGGCCGGGATGCGCTTCGAAGGTCCCGACCAGGTCGTCACCAGTACCGAGAAGATGAAGCTGCTCGGCTTCCTGCGGCGCACCCATGGCAAGGCCGACAAGCCTGCCGAGGATGAGGCTGCGCCGAAGAAGATCACGCTCAATCGCATCCGCAAGCAGGAACTCACCGTCGGTGGCGGCAAGAACCGCGCGACGGTCGACGTGCTGGTACGCAAGAAGGTCACGCTGGTCAAGCCGACGGAAATCGGTGGTGGTCCATCTCCGACCGACGAGCATGCGGAAATCCTGCGCAAGCTGGAGGAATCCAAGCAGCGCAACCTGTCCGAGCAGCAGCGCCTGGCAGAGGCCGACCAGCTCCGGGCGGCGCAGCTCGCCGAGCAACTGCGCGTGCAGGAAGAAGCGGCACGCGCCAAGGCCCAGGCCGCAGGCATCGCCGCGCTTCCCGCCGAGGAAGAGGGCGCGGCCCGCAAGCCGCACGGACATGGACACGGACACCCGAAGCCGGCACCGCCGCGCGTCGAGGAAAAAGCCGTCCACAAACACAAGACCCGCGGTTCGCACGCCATGGTCGCAGGCGTCGAGGACGACGACAGCGCCGCCCGCTTCGCCGGGCAGCTGCACCTCAGTGCGTCCGAGCGCGCACGCCGCACCACCAGTGTTCGCGGCAAGCCCAAGCCCCGCCGCCAGTCCGAGCAGGTTCGCAGCGGCGGGGGTGCGGCGCACGGTTTCTCGCGCCCGACCGCGCCCATCGTCCGCGAAGTGGCCATTGGCGAGGCGATCACCGTCGCCGACCTTGCACAGAAGCTCGCCCTCAAGGGCGGCGACGTCGTCAAGGCGCTGTTCAAGATGGGGGTCATGGCGACCATCACCCAGACCATCGACCACGACACCGCTGCACTGGTCGTCGAGGAGCTTGGCCATTCCGTGGTCCGCGCCGATGCCGACGACGTCGAGAATGTGTTGCTGGCGCACGTGGAAGATGGCGACGTCGCGCGCGAGCCGCGTCCGCCGGTGGTCACGATCATGGGCCACGTCGACCACGGCAAGACCTCGCTGCTGGACTACATCCGGCGCACCAAGGTTGCCTCCGGCGAAGCCGGCGGCATCACCCAGCACATCGGCGCGTACCACGTCGAAACCAGCAAAGGCGTCATCAGTTTCCTCGATACGCCCGGCCATGCAGCGTTCTCGCAGATGCGTGCGCGCGGCGCGAAGCTGACGGACATTGTCGTGCTGGTCGTCGCGGCGGATGACGGCGTGATGCCACAGACGATCGAGGCGGTGCGTCACGCCAAGGCGGCCGGTGTCCCGCTGATCGTCGCGATCAACAAGATTGACAAGTCGGGCGCCGATCCATTGCGCGTCAAGAACGAACTGCTGAGCCAGGACGTGGTCGCCGAGGATTTCGGTGGCGATACGCAGATGGTGGAGTTGTCGGCCAAGACCGGCGCCGGCGTGGACATCCTGCTGGATGCGATTTCGCTGCAGGCCGAAGTGCTCGAACTCCGGGCGACCCGGGAAGGCCGCGCGTCCGGCGTGGTCATCGAGTCGTCGCTGGACAAGGGCAGGGGTCCGGTCGCCACCGTGCTGGTGCAGCAGGGCACGCTCAGCAAGGGCGATTACCTGGTCTGCGGCGTGCAATACGGTCGCGTCCGCGCGCTGTTCGATGAAGCCGGCAAGCAGGTTCCCAGCGCGGGTCCGTCGATCCCGGTGCAGGTGCTCGGCCTGTCGGGCGTTCCTGATGCGGGCGATGATTTCGTCGTCGTCGAGGACGAGCGGCTTGCCAAGGATGTCGCCCAGCAGCGCGATGCGAAGCGTCGCGAGACGCGCCTGGTCGGCCAGGCGGGCAACCGCATGGAAGACATCATGGCGCAGATGGGGGCGGCCGAAGCGCAGCTCAGCCTGCCGCTGATCATCAAGGCGGACGTGCAGGGCTCCGTGCAGGCGTTGCGCGAGGCGCTCATCGGCCTGTCGAACCCACAGATCCGCATTAACGTCATCGGCTCGGGCGTCGGCGGCATCACCGAGTCGGACGCACAACTGGCGGCGACGTCGAAAGCCACGATCATCGGCTTCAACGTCCGTGCCGACGCATCGGCCCGCAAGGTCATCGAGAACAGCGGCGTCGACCTGCGCTACTTCTCGATCATCTACGACGTGATCGACCAGGTGAAGCAGGTCGCGTCCGGCATCCTTGGCGTGGAAATCCGCGAGGAGATCATCGGTACGGCCGAGGTTCGCGACGTGTTCCGCAGTTCGAAGTTCGGCGCTGTCGCCGGCTGCATGGTCGTGGAGGGCGTGGTCAAGCGGAACAAGCCCATCCGCGTGCTCCGCGACAACACTGTGATCTTCGAGGGCGAGCTCGAATCGCTGCGCCGCTTCAAGGAGAACGTCGACGAGGTGCGCAACGGCAACGAGTGCGGGATCGGCGTCAAGGCATACAACGACATCAAGCCTGGCGACCAGATCGAGTGCTTCGAGCGCATCGAAGTGCAGCGGACGCTCTGAGGACGCTGGCACCTGCCATGGCCCAGAAATCCTTCCATCGCAGCGACCGCGTGTCGGCCCAACTGCGCCGTGAACTGGGCACTCTGGTGCACGAGGCGGTCAGGAACCACGGGCTGCCGTCGGTGAGCGTGTCGGACGTCGAGGTCACCCGTGACCTGGAGCACGCCAAGATCTTCGTCACCGCGCTGCAGCCCGAGCGTTCGAAGGAAGCCATGAAGGCGCTCAAGGCGCTGGCGCCTGAAATCCGCTACCAGCTGGCGCAGTCGGTCAAGATGCGCCACGTGCCCGAGTTGCATTTCCAGTACGACGAGTCCTTCGACCGCGGCGAACGGATCGACAACCTCCTGCGCGACCTGCCTGATGCCGCGGCGGGCGGTGGCGAAAAACCCGAATAGGCCTGGTCGACTGCGGGCGGTTTCAGGGTGCTTGCCGGAGCGGCGCAAGCCGCGACTCCACGCGGGCAAGCGAATTTGACCTGCGCGCGGCGGCGCGTTGCGGCACCATCGCATTTGAATCCTTTGGCGGCGCCCCCGATGAGCCAGAAGCCGCGTACCGTGTTCCGCAAGCTGCACGGCATCCTGCTGCTCGACAAGCCGCAGGGGCTCAGCTCCAACCAGGCACTGCAACGCGTCCGCCATTTGTTCCGCGCCGACAAGGCTGGACATACCGGCAGCCTGGATCCGCTTGCCACCGGACTGCTTCCCATCTGCTTTGGCGAAGCGACCAAGATCGCCGGCGGCCTGCTCGGTGCGCGTAAGGCCTATGACACGGTCGCTCGCCTGGGCATCGTGACCGACACCGATGATGCCGACGGACAGGTCCTGCGCGAGCGCCCGGTTCCCTTGCTGACGATCGGTCAGATCGACATCGCGCTGCGCAAGCTGACCGGCCGGATCCAGCAACGTCCGCCGATCTACTCGGCGCTCAAGCGTGGCGGCGAGCCGCTCTACGCGAAGGCGCGGCGTGGCGAGCAGGTCGAGGTGGACGAACGCGAGGTGGAGGTCCACGCCTTCGCCCTGCAGTCGGCTGGCGATTTGCTGGACGGTGGCGTGCCGCTGCTGCGCCTGCACGTCGAATGCGGGTCCGGGACCTATGTGCGCAGCCTGGTCCGCGACCTGGGCGAGTTGCTTGACTGCGGTGCCCACGTGGCCGAGCTGCGACGGCTGTGGGTCGATCCCTTCCGTGATCCGCGCATGTGGACCATCGAGGCGCTGGAAGCGCTTGCCGAGAGGGGAGAGCGCAGCCTGGATGCCTGCCTGCTGCCGATCGAGGCCGGGCTGACCGCGTGGCCCGAGGTGTCGATCAATCCTGCACAGGCGAACCGCCTGGGACAGGGGCAGGCCGTCGATGGCGGATTCAGGCCAGCGGGTGGCGTGGCTGTGTTCGACGAGGCCGGACGCGCGTTGGGGTTGGGCATGGTCGACGAACAAGGCGCCTTGCACGCCCAGCGACTATTCACATGGGGCTGCGTGCAGCCGCGGCGCGAGGCCAGCGCTTAGTCGTAGCTCGCGGACGCCCCGTGCCTCGCAAGAAGGATCCTGCCCCGGGCGGCAGGCCAGCGCAAAGCCGCGACACCAGCCGGCGCCTTGTCCGGGAAGGCCGTCCGGGCTACAATTCTGGGGCTTTTCCAAGCCAATTTCGGCTAATCGCAAGCGGCGGGCCCGGCGGTACTCGAGCATCGAAGGCCGCTCGATGTCTCTGCTGTCCACGCATCACCCAGAGGCAACCATGTCCATCGACAGCAGTTCAGTCATCGAAGAAAACAAGCGCAGCGCCAACGATACCGGCTCCCCGGAAGTCCAGGTCGCCCTGCTGACCGCACGCATCACCCAGCTCAGCGAGCACTTCAAGACCCACAAGCAGGACCACCACAGCCGCCGCGGGCTGCTGATGATGGTCAATCGCCGCCGCAGCCTGCTCGACTACCTGCACCGCAAGGATGGCGAGCGCTACAAGGCCCTGATCCAGAAGCTGGGTCTGCGCCGCTAGACCCGACTCCACGCCGCGGCGCAGCGATGCGCCGCGGTTTGTCTTTAGACATCCGCAAACGACCGACGATTGACCGCAACACCAGCATTGAGGCCGTCACGATCGACGGCCGTCCACATGCGACAGGGGTCGCATGCGGTTCAACCGAAGCAAGACACCAAGGAATTCCAACGTGGCGAAAATCACCAAGACCTTCCAGTACGGCAACCATGAAGTCACGCTCGAGACCGGCGAAATCGCCCGCCAGGCCGGCGGCGCGGTCATGGTCAAGTGCGAAGGCACCGTACTGCTGGTTACCGCGGTCGCTGCGAAAAGCGCGCGCGAGGGGCAGGATTTCTTCCCGCTCACCGTCGATTACCAGGAAAGGTTCTATGCCGGCGGCCGTATCCCGGGCGGCTTTTTCAAGCGCGAAGGCCGCCAGACCGAGAAGGAAACGCTGATCTCGCGCCTGATCGATCGGCCGATCCGTCCGCTCTTCCCCGATGGGTTCCGCAACGAAGTGCAGATCATCGCCACCGTGATGTCGATGAATCCCGAGATCGACGGAGACGTGCTGGCACTGCTGGGCGCGTCCGCCGCGCTGTCATTGTCCGGCGCCCCGTTCGACGGTCCGATTGGCGCCGCGAAGGTCGGCTACAAGGACGGGCAATACCTGCTCAATCCTACCAAGGCCGAACTGGTCGATTCCAAGCTCGAACTCGTCGTTGCCGGCACCGCCGACGCGGTGCTGATGGTCGAGTCCGAAGCGCAGGAACTCTCTGAAGACGTGATGCTCGGCGCCGTGATGTTCGGCCACCAGCAGATGCAGGTCGCGATCGCCGCGATCAATGCGCTGGTTGCCGAAGCCGGCAAGCCCAAGTGGAGCTGGACCGCGCCGGTTGCGCACGAAGGCATGATCGCCGCGATCCGCAATGCCATCGGCGAGAAGCTGTCGCATGCCTTCCAGGTCCGCGACAAGCTCGAGCGCAAGGACACGATTTCCGGCGTCAAGAAGGAAACCATCAGCGCGCTGGCCGCCGAAGCCGAAACCAACGCATGGACCATTGGCGACCTGGCCAAGGAATTCGGCGAGCAGGAATACCAGACCATGCGCGACTCCGTCCTCAAGACGAAGATCCGCATCGATGGCCGCGCGCTCGACACCGTGCGCCCGATCTCGTCCAAGGTCAGCGTCCTGCCGCGCGTGCATGGCTCGGCGCTGTTCACCCGTGGCGAGACCCAGGCAATCGTCGCGGTCCCCAGGGTGACCGCGCGCGATGGGCAGGTCATCGACGCCGTCTCGGGTGAGTACAAGGACCACTTCCTGTTCCATTACAACTTCCCCCCTTATTCGGTCGGTGAAGCCGGCCGCATGATGGGACCGAAGCGTCGCGAGATCGGCCACGGTCGCCTCGCCAAGCGCGGCGTGCTCGCCGTGATGCCGACGATGGAATCGTTCCCGTACACGATCCGCGTCGTTTCGGAGATCACCGAATCCAATGGTTCGTCCTCGATGGCCTCGGTCTGCGGCAGCTCGCTGGCGCTGATGGATGCGGGCGTTCCGATCAAGGCGCCGGTCGCGGGCATCGCGATGGGCCTGGTGAAGGAAGGCGACGACTTCGTCGTCCTGTCCGACATCCTCGGTGACGAGGATCACCTGGGCGACATGGACTTCAAGGTCGCCGGTACCGCCAGTGGCATCTCGGCGCTGCAGATGGACATCAAGATCCAGGGCATCACCGAGGAAATCATGCGGGTCGCGCTGGCGCAGGCCAAGCAGGGTCGCCTGCACATCCTCAAGGAGATGGAAGCCGCGCTCACCGCGCCGCGCGCCGAGCTCAGCGAGTTCGCGCCGCGCCTGATCACGATCAAGATCCACCCCGACAAGATCCGCGAAGTGATCGGCAAGGGCGGATCGGTCATCCAGGCGATCACGAAGGAAACCGGCACCCAGATCGACATCCAGGACGACGGCACCATCACGATTGCCTCCGTCAATGCGATCGCCGGACAGGCTGCGAAGGCGCGCATCGAGCAGATCACGTCCGACGTCGAGCCGGGCCGCATCTACGAGGGCAAGGTCGCCAAGCTGATGGACTTCGGCGCGTTCGTGACGATTTCCCCCGGGAAGGACGGCCTCGTGCACGTGTCGCAGATTTCCAACGATCGCGTCGAGAAGGTCAGCGATGTGCTCAAGGAAGGCGACATCGTCAAGGTCAAGGTGCTGGAAGTCGACAAACAGGGCCGCATCCGCCTGTCGATGAAGGCCGTCGAGGAAGGCGAGGGCGTCCCGGCCGAGTAAGCCAGGGCGTCGTTGCTGCAGGACGAAAAAAAAGCGGGCTTAGGCCCGCTTTTTTTCTTCCTCGCGAGTCATTGGCCTGGGCCGCGGCATCATTGTCATCGCGGCCGATGTTGATCGCGGGCCAGCTTCGGCCCGCTTTTTCTCTATCGCGTGTCATTGGCCTCGGGCCCGGGCCTCGGGCCGCGGGCGCGGCATCCCTCTGATCGCGGCCAGGGTTGATCGCGGGCCGGCCTCGGCCCGCCTTTTTTGCTGCATGGAGTTTCACTGTCGTCGGCCGCGGGCGCGGCATCATTGTCATCACCACCGACGTTGATCGCGGGCCGGCTTCGGCCGGCGGAGCGGCGATGCACCGCGCCAGGAGCGGGCCGCCGCATTACAGGATCGTAACGTTGGGGCGGTCGGTTGCCACGATAAAATGCGCCCTGGACGCGCACGGACGTGCGTTGTCGCCGTGATGCAGGCGTCCGGTCCGCATCGCTTTCGATATTCCCCGGCGGGCCTCGCCGACACCACGTCCGTCGGCTCCCGCGAGAGAGTAGTGATGTTCCGCGATTCCGTTTCCCGGCTGATCCTCCGGCTGCTGGCAGGCTGCTGCTTGATGGCGTGCGCGTCGATCGGCATATGCGCGCCACCGGTCAAGCTCACCATCCTGAGCTACCACGAGATCGCCGAACGCAGCGATGCGCTGGTGCCCCTCTATGCGGTGACGCCCGCCAATTTCGCCGCCCAGATGCACTGGCTGCAGGACAGCGGCCACCACTTCGTCAGCATCGACGACGTCCTCGCCGATGCGGCGGGGCGCAAGCCGCTGCCCCGGGATGCGGTGCTCGTCACCTTCGACGACGGCTACCGGTCGGTCTACACGCAGGCGTTTCCCGTCCTCAAGGCGATGAAAGTGCCGACGGTGATCGCGCTCGTTGGCAGCTGGCTGGATGCAACGCGATCGGTGGACTTCGACGGCCGTTCGGTGCCGCGGTCGGACCTGCTGTCGTGGGACGAGATCCGCGACATGACGCGCAGTGGCCTGGTGGAAGTCGCCAGCCACACCTATGACCTGCATCGCGGCATCGTGGCCAATCCGCAGGGAAACCTGGAACCCGCCGGTACCGCGCGCCAGTGGCTGCCGGCGAGTGGCCGCTACGAGGACGAAACGAGCTACCAGCGGCGCGTCACCGCCGACCTGCGCCGCAACCAGCAACTCCTCAAGTCCCACCTGGGTCGCGCGCCGCGCGTGATCGTCTGGCCTTACGGGCGCTACAACGTCGAGACCACGCGGATCGCCGGGTTGCTGGGGATGCCAGTCGGGCTGACGCTTGACGATGGTCCCGACACCGCACAGGTCCCGCTGGCTGGCCTGCGCCGTGTCCTGGTCGAACAGCCCATGTCGCTCGCCGACCTGCAGCGCGACATCACGTTGCGCAACACTTTCGTCATCGATGACGGCCGTCCGGCCAAGGTCATGCACCTGGACCTGGACTACATCTACGATCCTGACCCGGCGCAGCAGGAAAAGAACCTCGGTCACTGGCTCGATCGCATCATCGCGATGGGGGTCAACACGGTGTACCTGCAGGCGTTTTCCGATCCCGACGCCAATGGCGCCGCCGACGCGGTCTATTTCCCGAACCGCCACCTGCCAATGCGCGCGGATCTGTTCAACCGCGTGGCCTGGCAGATTTCCACGCGCACACAGGTCAAGCGCGTCTATGCGTGGATGCCGGTGCTCGCATGGCAGCTGCCCGACAGCGACCCTGCGTCGAAGGACCGCGTGGTGACGCTGCCCAATGTCGCCAATCACCTGGCGATGGGCTATCCGCGGCTGTCGCCGTTTTCCCCGCGCGCACGCCAGGCGATCCGAGAGGTCTACGAAGACCTCGCGCGTGACGCGGCGATCGACGGCATCCTGTTCCATGACGACCTGACGCTCTCGGATTACGAGGACGGCAGTCCCTGGGCGTTGAAGGCTTACCGTGCATGGGGACTTCCCGCGTCGGTTGCCGCCATCCGCGAAAGCGACGACCTGCTGACGCGCTGGTCGCGGCACAAGACGGCCTACCTGGACGCTTTCGCCCGGCAACTCGCGCAGGTCGTGCGCGATGAACAACCGGGCCTGCTGACTGCCCGCAACCTGTACGCGCAGGTCGTGCTCAACCCGAAGTCTGAAGACTGGTACTCGCAGTCACTTGCCGGTTCGCTCGCCAACTACGACTACACCGCGATCATGGCCATGCCCTACATGGAGCAGGCTGCTGATCCTGCGGCATTCCTCGACGCGATCGTCGACAAGGTCGCCGCGCAGCCGGGCGGGTTGAACAAGGCGGTGATCGAGCTGCAGACGGTCGACTGGCGCAAGCAGGACGCGCCGATCGCCAGCACGGAACTGGCCGACACGATCCGCTCGCTGTATGCGCGGGGCGTGTTGAACGTGGCCTATTACCCGGACAACCTCTACCGGAACAACCCGGACCCGGCAGTGCTGCGACCGGTGTTCGACAGCAAGCCGGACCGCGCCAAGCCGCGATCGCCAGCGACGACGATTCAGCACGCAGGTGCGGCCCCAGCCGCGGCCGGACGGTGACGACCATGGTTCTCGCAGTGGTCCACACGCTCTGGCTCGGCTTGCAGGGCTTCGTCTATTTCTACCCGTTGTTCATGTCCTACCTGTGGATGATGGGCGCGGCGTTGTTCTACTGGCGGTTCGAGCGACACGACGTGGCGACCGCCGGCCAGCTCTCGACACCGTCGCTGCCGCCGGTGAGCATCCTCATACCGTGCTTCAACGAAGGACCGCACGCCGAGGAAACCATCCGGCATGCACTGGCGACCGACTACCCGGATTTCGAGGTGATTGCGATCGACGACGGCAGTCGCGACGACACGGGATCCGTCCTGGATGCGATGGTCCCGCTGCACCCACGCCTGCGCGTCGTCCACATGGGCAAGAACCAGGGCAAGGCGATGGCGCTGCAGGGCGGATGCCTGATGGCGCGCCACGAGCTGCTGCTCTGCATCGACGGTGACGCCTTGCTGGACCCGCAGTGCGCGCGCTGGATGGTCCGGCACTTCGTCGGCGATGCCGACGTGGCTGCCGTGACCGGCAACCCGCGCATCCGCAATCGCTCCACGCTGCTGGGCCGGCTGCAGGTGGGAGAGTTCTCATCGATCGTCGGCATGATCAAGCGTGCGCAACGCACCTTCGGCCGGTTGTTCACGGTGTCGGGCGTGATCACCGCTTTCCGCAAATCGGCACTGCATGACGTCGGCTACTGGAGCGCGGACATGCTGACCGAGGACATCGACATCACATGGAAGCTGCAGCGCGCAGGCTGGGACATCCGCTTCGAGCCGCGTGCGCTGGTCTGGATCCTGATGCCGGAAACCTTGCGCGGCTTGTGGAAACAACGGCTGCGCTGGGCGACGGGTGGGGCGCAGGTGCTGCTCAAGAACCTCGACGTGGTGGTCCACCCGCAGCAGAACCATCTGTGGCCGCTGCTGCTGGAGTTGTGCCTGAGCCTGCTGTGGTCGTACCTGATGCTGGCACTCACGGTGATCTGGCTCGCGGGGCTGGTGCTGCCGCACGGCATCGTGCCGCTGATCGGGTCGCCGCTGATCCCGCGCTGGAGTGGCGCGCTGCTGGGCACGACCTGCCTGCTGCAGTTCGGCATCAGCAAATGGCTCGACAGTCGTTACGACCACCAGCTTGGTCGCAACTACTACTGGATGGTGTGGTATCCGCTGGCATTCTGGCTGATCAACATCGCGGCGACCGTCGTGGCCTTCCCGCGTGCGCTCATGCGCAGGGGCGTCCGTGCGCGGTGGGTGAGTCCGGACCGGGGGGTGCACGTGCGCAAGGGAACGACATTGGGGGAGACACATGTTTGACACATTGATCATCAATACGCGTGGGGACCTGGGCTGGCGGCGGCGCGCGGCGTCCGACATCTCAACCGCGATGCTCTGGATCGGCTGGATCCTGTTGTGGGCGCCCGTGTTCCGCAAGTTGCGGGAGGTTGTCCGGTTGCACCTGCAATTCGAGCTGGCCGCCCGGGAAATCCTCGAGACGGTCACGCCCATTTCGGTGGTCCACTCGGTGATCGCCCTGCTCGGGACGATCACGCTGCTGCTGTCGTGGTCGCTGCTGCCCAAACGGCGCGTGATCCACGCCCATGCCACGTTGACGACCATGGACCATGCGCGTCATTTCGGCATCGATGAGCGTCAGGTGGCATCCGGCCTGCAGAGTCGGATCTGCGTGGTGAACCACGACGACGATGGCGCCGTCACCGGCATCACGTCGCTGTACCCCCCGGTGCAGGCGCCGCCGCTGCCCGTGCCGGTCGTCCAGATCCTGCGGCTCGAGGCGGCCTGATCGGGCGAAAGCGCGAACTGGCCAGCAGAGCCTGGCTAGTGCGCCGGGTCTGCGTGCGCGAGTTGCTGGTATTGCGCAGGCGACATTTCCGGCAGTTTGCGCAGGAAGGCCACGACACTCCAGATCTCCGCGTCGGCGTGGGTTTTCCCCCAGGCCGGCATCGCGCTCATCTTGATGCCGTGCTTGATGATCCAGAACGCCTCTGCGGTGTCATCGATGCCGTCAGTCGACAGGTCGGGCGGCTGCGGATACAGGCCGGTCCGCAGTTCGGACTGGGCGACGCCGGGCGCGAGGTGGCAGCCGGTGCATCGCGTCGAATAGAACCGTGCGCCCTCGGTAATCTGGGCTGGCGATTCCAGGTCGGGCACGACGATATTCCGCGAATGGGCCTTGGTGGCGTTGTCGCGGAGATTTTCGAGCAGCGTCAGCGTGAGCGGCGCGTGTGGTGCGTCAGCGCCCATGTTGTAGATCCCGGACCGGACAAAGACAGCCGCGCCCAGGCCGAGCACGACCAGCAAGCCAAGCACGACGGCGATGGATCGAGTGGGCGTCGCCATGTCGGTATTCCGCGTATTAGGGGCGGGTAGCCTGCATCATCCCGGGTGGTTGCCGCATTCACATGCCGGCCTGACCGGTCAGCCGATCCGATCGCCAAGTGCAGACCTTTCCACACGGATTGCCGACACGTGCCGGCCTAGTATTGGCGCCAGTTTTCCGTGAGCAATCACGATGATCCTCGGGCGAAGCGCATTGGCGGCTGCGATAACGATGTTCCTTGCAACGCCCCTGGGCAGTAGTGGAAGGGAGGCTGCAATGACGCTGACTTTGAGTTCGCATGCATTCGCCGCTGGCGCGGCAATGGCCGCTCGCCATACCTGTGATGGCGCCGAGGTGTCTCCGGCGCTGCAATGGGCCGGCATGCCAGCGGAGGCGAAGAGTGTCGCGCTCATCGTCGACGATCCCGACGCGCCCGATCCCGCCGCACCGCAACGGACCTGGGTGCATTGGGTGCTATACGACCTGCCTGCGACGGCACACGCACTTCCCGAAGCGGTCACCCCTGCGCAGCTGCCGCCGGGAACACGTCAAGGCGTGAACGATTGGGATCGGACCGGCTACGGCGCGCCGTGTCCACCCAAGGGGCGTCACCGCTATGTCTTCAAGCTGTACGCCCTGGACCACACGTTGCCGGACCTGCACAAGCCGGACAAGGCGCAGTTGCTCAAGGCGATGGAGGGGCATGTCATCGCCCACGCGGAACTGATCGGCACCTACCAGCGCGGGCGTTGATCCCGGATTCGTTGCTCCCTGTCCGCTTCCGTCTACAGGCCACCCAAGGCGCTGTGCGATCATCGACGGATCGACCACCTGGGGAGCGAGTGATGGAATTACGTGCATTGTCCATGGGCGTCGCGCTGACGCTGGGTGCGGCTTCGTCCGTGGTGCTGGCTGCTCCGGCAAACGACTCGACCGAGCCGGCATTTCGTGCGCTGTACAAGGAGCTGGTGGAGATCAATACCACCCGTTCCGTCGGCAGCTGCACGCAGGCCGCCGAAGCCATGCGCAAGCACCTGCTCGACGCAGGCATTCCCGAGGCCGACACGCAGGTGATCGCGCCGTCGGATCGCCCGAAGGATGGTGCACTGGTCGCGTTGCTGCGCGGCAAGGATGCAACCCTCAAGCCATTGCTGCTGCTGGCGCACATTGACGTCGTCGAGGCCAAGCGCGAGGACTGGGTGCGTGATCCGTTCCAGCTGGTCGAGCAGGGCGGTTGGTTCTACGGGCGCGGGTCGAGCGATGACAAGGCCATGGCGGCGGTGTTCACCGACAACCTCGTCCGTTACCGCAAGGAAGGCTACGTACCGCGCCGCGGCATCAAGCTGGCGCTGACCTGCGGTGAGGAAACGCCCGAGGTCTTCAACAGCGTGCATTGGCTGACGAAGGACAAGCCGCAGGTGCTGGACGCCGCATTCGCGCTCAACGAAGGCGCCGGCGGCGAACTCGATGCGAAGGGCAGGCCAGTCGCCCTGCAGGTGCAGGCCGGCGAAAAGGTCTATCAGGATTTCGACCTGTCGATCACCGACGATGGCGGCCACAGCTCGCGACCGAAGAAGCACAACCCGATCACGCAGATGGGGGCTGCACTGGCGCGACTGGGCGCGTATCAGTTCCCCGTTGCCGTCAACGAAGCGACGCGCGGGTATTTCGAGGCGCAGTCGAAGCTCGTCGAACCAAAGATCGCGGCCGACATGCGCGCCGTCCTGAAAGACCCGAAGGATGACGCCGCGATTTCGCGCCTGTGGGATGCCAATCCCAGCTGGAACGGCATGCTGCACACGACCTGCGTCGCTACCATGATCAACGGCGGCCATGCGCCCAA
>JBBRHT010000019.1:0-14362 GCA_038222295.1 Lysobacterales bacterium | reverse complement strand
CGTGCCAAACGACCTTGAACCCGGGGTTCAAGTGGGAATGCCTGGAGGCCATCGGGCTTCCCGCTACAAGGCGGACTTGCACACCCGGCTTCCGCTGCATCCCCGTGGTCGTCATTAAGGGACAAGGCGTATGTTTGAGCGCGCCGTCGGACACGGCAGAGGACACGCGCGAAGTATAGCGCCAGCGAAAACATCGGTCCTTCCGTTCGTCCGATGAAAGTCGCCTGGCATTCAGTCGTGATTTTGCCGCGCATCGCGAGAGACCCGACGCGCAGATCCCGGCTGCCTCTCGGCATTGCGATGCTCACGACGCAGTCGCGTCAAGCGCTCCATCGAGCTTGCGCTGCAGTGACTCGAGCAGTACTGCCGTGTCGTGCTGCGCGCCATGGTTCTGTTCCCGCAACTGCTGCAGTTCATGCGCGAGGTTGAGTGCGGCCAGTACGGCGATCCGATCCACCGCGGCCATGCGGTTGGATCCGCGCACCTCGCGCATCTTGCTGTCGAGCAGCCGTGCGGCCGCTATCAGGCTGTCGCGTGCATCCGGTTCGACGCCAATGGTGTATTCGCGATCCAGCACGTGGATGTTGACCGGCTCGCTCGTGCTCATGTGTGCTGCTCCAGCGATTTCAGCCGGGCGATCATCGCCTCGACGCGTGAGCGGGCCTGTTCATTTTTCGCAACCAGTTGCGCGCGCTCGCTGGACAGTTGCTCCTGCTGCAGGCGCAGGCTGCGATTCTCGGCCGCCAGTTGACGGGCGCGATCGGACAACGCATCGACGCGGGCGGCGATGGCGCGCAACTGGGCAATCATTTCGGCGTTGTCCATGCGGCACGATAGGCAGCGTCCGTCGGCCGGTCAAGGCTGGGCCTTGCGGGCTGCTAGACCGGTGCCGCCGCCGGCGAGGGCGCCCAGTTGCGGATGAAGGCCAGGCACCGGTGGGCCTCGAGCGGAGGCGACAACCAGAAGCCCTGGATTTCGTCGCACAGGTGCTCGCGCAGGAACCGCATCTGCGCATCGGATTCCACTCCCTCGGCGACGACGTTCAGCCCCAGCGACCGCGCCATGGCGATGATGGTGGTGGTGATGGCCGCATCGTCTGATCCCAGCGTCAGGTCGTCGACGAATTCCTTGTCGATCTTCAATGTGTTGATCGGCAATCGCTTGAGGTAGGACAGCGACGAATAGCCGGTACCGAAGTCGTCGATCGCAAGCGAGACGCCCAGACGCCGCAGCGCACGCAGTGTGTCCGCCGTCTGCTCGGCGTTGGCCATGACCACGCTTTCGGTCAGCTCCAGTTCGATGGATGATGGTGGCAGCTGCGTTTCCGCGAGGACCCGCTCCACCACGCCGGGAAAGTCACCACGCAGCAACTGCAGCACCGACACGTTGATCGACATCGCCAGGCCTTCCAGCCCGTGCTGGTGCCACCGGCGCAAGGTCAGGCAGGATTCACGCAGCACCCACTCGCCGATCTCGAGGATGAGCCCGCTTTCCTCGGCGAGGGGAATGAACTGCGTCGGCGATATGTCGCCGTGCTCATCGCTGTGCCAGCGTAGCAGGGCTTCCACGCCGACGATGCGGTTTTGGGCGAGCGCCAACCTCGGCTGGTAGACCATGCGCAGTTCGCCACGGTCGAGCACCTTGCGCAGTGCGCCGGACAACGTCGCCCGGCGACGGATCGTCACGTCCATCGAATCGGTGTAGCGCAGGTAGGTGCGTCGTCCGGCTGCCTTCGCCTGGTACATGGCGGTATCGGCCTGCTTCAGCAGTTCGGTGGGCACCTGCGCATTGTCCGGATACAGGCTGATGCCGATCGAGGTCGATATCGAGACTTCCTGGCGGTCGTCGAGCAGCAGCGGCGCGCCAAACGCCATGATGATTTCGCGCGCGATCTTCTCTGCCTGTTCGGGCGACGTCAGGTTTTCCAGGACGACGGTGAATTCGTCGCCACCCAGGCGGGCCACGGTGTGCTGTGCGCCGACGGTGTCCTGCAGGCGCACGGCGGCTGCGCGCAGGATCCGGTCGCCGGCGGCGTGGCCCAGCGAATCGTTGATGTCCTTGAAACGGTCCAGGTCCAGGAACAGCACCGCGATGTGGTTGTTCTGGCGCCGCGCGCGCACGATGGCCCGCGAGAGTCGCTCGGACAGCAACGTCCGGTTCGGCAGGTTGGTCAGCGTGTCGAAGTTCGCCAGGTAGCGCAGTTCCTGCTCGGCCCGTTTCTGGTCGGTGATGTCGCTCAGCACCATCACGTACAGCGTGTGCTGGCCGCTGCTGTCGAGCACCGAACTGCACTCGTATGCGCAGAGGAACTCCTCGCCGTCCTTGCGCTGCTGCCACATCTCGCCCGACCAGCGTCCGTGCTGGTGCAGCTGCTGGCGGATGTCGCGGTAGAAGTCAGGGTCGTGCTGGGAGCTGTCCAGCAGGCTCCCGCTTTGGCCGATGATCTCGTCGTCGTCATAACCAGTCATTCGGCAGAACGCTGGATTGACCGAGACGAAATGGAAGTGCCGATCCAGCACCGACACGGCTTCGCTCATGCTGCGCAGCACCTGGGCGGCGATGCGGCGCTCACGCTCCGCGTCGCGATTGTTGGTGATGTTGCGCGCGGTGCCCGCGATCCGCCGGGCACGGCCGTCCGGGCCGCGCTCGACGACGCGGCCACGTGCACGCGTCCAGATCCATTCCCCGTTGTCGCCCTGGACGCGATGCTCTGACAGGAACAACGGGCTTTCCCCGCGCAAGTGGTTGCGCAACTGCTCGCGGACCTGCGGCAAGTCGTCGGCGTGGACCTGGTGGTCGACCTCGATCTCGGTCTCGACGACGATTGCCGAAGCACTCGCCACGTCGTCCTTGACGCGAGTACGTTGCAGTTCATCGCGCACGAGGTCGTAATCCCAGAATTGCTCGCCAGATCCCCAAAGTGCCAGCTTCAGGCGCTCCTCGCGGTCGCGGATGCGCGCGAAGTAGTTGCGCTCCCTGCGCATCCGTTGTTGCCAGCGCAACCACAGCACGAGCAACAGGAGCGAAGCCAGCAGGAGGTACCCCGCCAACGCCAGCGGACTGCGCCACCACGGCGGCTGAACCGTGATCGGCAAGCGGAGCTCCCGCGCATTCCACACCCCATCGTGGTTGGTGCTTTGCGCGCGGAAGGTGTAATGGCCCGCCGGCAGCAGGGTGTAGGTGACCTCGCTGCGATTGCCGTTGTCGATCCAGTCCGCATCCACCCCGTCGATCCGGTAGCGGTAACGGATCCTGGAATTGCCGAGGTAATCGAGCGCGCCGATTTGCAGCCGCAGGATGCCCGCGGATTCGGCGAACTCCAGCCCCTGTTTGATGGCCATGGGTGGCGAGACAGGGTCGGCCGCGGCCCCGACCTGCGCGGAGAGCAGGCGCAAGGGCGGCACCCACGCGCTGCCCAGGGTGTGCGACGGGTCGAATACATTCAGTCCGTTGACGCCGCCGAATGCGAGCCGGCCATCGCGCAGGACCGCCGCCGCGCCGCCATTGAATTCAAGGTCCTGCAATCCATCGGCCAGGCCGTACTGGCGCAGCGCGGCACTGCGTGGATTGAAGCGCAACAGTCCGCGATCTGTCCCCAGCCACAGGTTGCCCCCGGTGTCGGCGACCAGGCTGAATACCAGCGGCATCGATTGGCCGGCCAGCGCCGTTGCCAGCGGCTGCGAGAAGCGCACCACGCCATCCGGGTTGTCGATGCGATTGAGGCCCCCATGGCTGCCGACCCAGAGCGTGCCGTCGGTGTCCTGCCACAACGCGCGCACCAGGTTCCCGGCCAGGCCGGTGCCATCGGCCTGCTGATGGAAGTGACTCAGGGACCCGGTGCGGGGATCGAGGAGATCCAGTCCATGGCCGGTCCCGATCCAGACACGTCCGGCGCGATCGACCAGCAACGCATGCACCGTCGGATGGGCCAGGCCATGGATGTCCCCATCCCGGTAGGGGATGTGCTGCACCATGGCTGCACGGGCGTCGGTCGCCGGGCGGAACCGGATCAACCCGTCGTCGTTGCTTCCCAGCCACAGGGAGCCGTCGCCACCCACGGCAATGCTGCGCAGACTCGGTTGGCCCATGCCAGGAACGATCACCGCATTGATCGAGGGAACACGCGGATCCAACTGGTACAGGCCCGCGGAGGTGGCAAGCCAGAACAGGCCGTTGCCCGAATCGGCAATGGCCATGATCCGCGTCGGGGTGGCGGGAGACTGGGCGCTCCCGTGCAGCAGGGCGCTGAAGTCATCGAATCCATGCGCGCTGTCGTAGCGGAGCAGGCGGCCGTCATCGCTGGCAAGCCACAACCATCCATCATCGCCCTGGTGGACGGCGCGGATGCTGTTGCCAATTCCCTGCGGCGTCGCCAGGTCGCGGTCGACGATGTAGGGAAATCGCGCGCCGCGGCTATCGGCAACAGCGGCGCCGTGCAACTGGCCCCCCACCCACAGCAGCCCGGCATTGTCGACCAGCAACGCGTTGATGCCATCCTCGGGTAGCGAAGCGGGTAGCGAGTCGTCCTGGCGCAGCGACGTCGTGCGTCCCGTTGGCGGGTCGAAGCGGCGCAGTCCGGCTGCACTGATGGCCATCCACACTTGTCCATCCGGTGATTCGGCGAGCGCGTGGACGTCATGGGCTGCGCCGTCCGCGGCATCCCTTGGCCACGCCTGCACCAGGGCGCGACGGTCGGTGACCAGGTATAGACCCGACCTGGCCCCCGCCCAGATCCGTCCTGAGCGGTCGCGCAGCAATGCACTGACCGGCAATGCCGGGCTGAGCTTCGTGGCGGTCGCCGCGCCGCGATCCAGTCGGTACAAGCCGACCGCGGTGCCGTACCACAGCGTGCCTTGCGCATCGCGCATCAGTGCCTGGGGTTTGCCGGCGAGCAGGTTGGACGGCAGTGACAGGATGCGGACCTGCCGACCGGTGGCCGGATCGAGCCGATCGAGTCCGCCGACCGTGCCGATCCAGACCTCCTTCGGCGACGCGACCATGGCAAAGACCTGGTAGCCATGGTTGCCATGGTCCATGGCGGCAAACCGGCGGACATGACCGGTGTCCAGGTCTAGGCGCGCCACGTTGCGGGAATAGGTGCCGATCCACAGACCGCGTGCCCCGTCGCCTGACAGCGCGGTAATGAAGCTGTCGGGAACGCTGTCGGTATCGCGCGGGTTTTCGCGGTACAGCGTATAGCGCTGACCGTCGTAGCGATGCAGGCCGCCCTGGGTTCCGACCCAGATGAATCCGTCGGGGTCCTGCGCCAGGGCGGTGACTGATTTTTGCGCGAGGCCGTCGACGCCGCCGGCCTGCTCGAAGTAGTAGTCTCGAACAGCGGCACTCGATTGCGGGGCGAACAATGCCGGCGCGAGCATCCCGAGGACGCAGGCGGCGGCAATGCCTGGGCGACGCCAGCACGCGACAAGCTCAGCGAAGGCGGACAAGCGCAAAGCGCCACACCCCTGGACGACGATTTCGGCAGTGTAGGCCATGCGCGGACGCCCGTATCGTGCCGATGGGCCTTGCGGTCGTTACACTGTGGCGCCTCGCACTGCCTGGTCCAATCCGTGCCTGCAACGCTGCCTGCGCTGACCGATGTGGAGCATTCCGTGCGCCAGCTTGGCCTGGGCGTCGATCCCTCGGAGCTGCATGGCGCCCTGTGCGGCTGGCTTGCCGGCGGTGGCGCGCAAACGCCCGATTGGCTGGCCCAGGTGCTCGCCGATGACGCCGCGCCGCCGGTGGTCGCCGACAGCCCACTGGATCGCCTGCGTCTTGCGAGTGCCAGCCAGCTCGAGGACCGCAGCTTTGGATTCGAACTGCTGCTTCCCGATGCCGACGCATCGTTGACCCAGCGCAGCGGCGCGGTCTTCGACTGGTGCCGCGGTTTCCTTGGCGGGTTCGGCATGGCGGCTGGACAGGCGCCATCGTTATCGGAGGAAAGCGGCGAGGCGCTGGTCGATATCGCCAGGCTTGCGGCAGCCACCGCCCAGGAGGAGGGAGACGAGGAGGACGAGGAAGCCCTCATCGAAATCGAGGAATTCATCCGCGTCGCCGTGCTGCTCCTGCATGGCGACTGCGTACTGGCGGCGCAGCATCGCCGCGGAATGAACTGAGCGCCCGGAGCATCCGACACGGCATGGCAATGCGTCCCCTGGCTGACCTGTCTCCATCGCGTTACACGCAGCGGCGCAAACAGCTGATGCGAATGGCGGGTCAGGACACCATCCTGATATTGCCCGCAGCGCCCGAGCGCGTACGCAGCCGCGATACCCACTATCCCTATCGGCAGGATTCCGACCTGCTGTATCTCGCCGGATTTCCCGAGCCCGAGGCAGTCCTGGTGTTGGTGCCCGGGCGTGAGCATGGCGAGGCGATCCTGTTCTGTCGCGAGCGCGATCCTGATCGCGAAGGCTGGGACGGGCCGCGTTGCGGCCCCGAAGGTGCCGTCGAGCGTTACGGCATGGACGACGCCTATCCCATCACCGACATCGACGACATCCTGCCGGGCCTGCTCGAAGGCCGCAGCCGCGTCTACTACCACTTCGGTCGCGATGCGGAGTTCGACCTGAAGCTGATCGGCTGGGTCAACCGCGTGCGGGCCATGATGCGCATGGGCGCGCAGCCGCCACACGAGTTCCTCGAACTGGGGCACCTGTTGGACGAACAGCGTCTGTTCAAGTCCGCGGACGAACTGAAGTTGATGCAGCGCGCGGCGGACATCAGCATCCGCGCGCATGAGCTGGCGATGCGGGCCAGCCGGCCCGGCCTCCATGAGTACGAATTGCAGGCCGAGATCGAGCGCGTGTTCCGGCTCAACGACGCGGTTCCGGCCTACGGCAGCATCGTCGGCGCGGGACGCAATGCCTGCGTACTGCATTACGTCGCCAACAATTCCCTCGTCCAGGACGGCGATCTCGTGCTGGTTGACGCCGGCGCCGAGTACCGCGGGTATGCATCCGACATCACGCGCACGTTTCCGGCCATTGGCGGTTTTTCCCCCTTGCAGCGCGCGCTGCACGACCTGGTGGGAGCGGCGCAGGCGGCAGCGCTGGTGCACGCAAGGCCCGGGGCTGCCTACCAGGACGGGCACGACGCGGCAGTGCGCACCCTGACCGAAGGCCTGCTCAAGCTCGGGCTGCTGAAGGGTGCGCTGGAGAAAAATATTTCAACCGGCGCCTACAAGCGGTTCTACCGCCACAAGACCGGCCATTGGCTTGGCCTGGACGTGCACGATGTGGGCGAGTACCGCATCGACGGCGAGTCGCGATTGCTGGAGCCCGGTATGGTATTCACCGTCGAACCCGGCCTGTACGTCGCCCCGGATGACGCGGGCGTTGCGGCGAAGTGGCGCGGCATCGGCATCCGCATCGAGGACGATGTCGTCGTCACCCGAGATGGTCATCGCGTCATCACCGACAAGCTCGCGCGCAGCGCGGACGACATCGAAAGCCTGATGGCGACAGGCTGACCATCGTCCGAAGCTGGCGAGCCCGCAGCTGTTTTCAAGCGATGCCTGCAAATCCCCCGCGCGTGAGGTTTTCAGGCGCACCGTCCGTGCACACCACGTCGTCCTCGATGCGGATGCCGCCGAACGGGCGAAAGGCATCGACGCGATTCCAGTCGACGCTCGATCCCAGGGCACCCTGCCGCAGTGGTTCGAGCAGCATGTCGATGAAGTAGATCCCAGGCTCGATCGTCACCACCATACCCGGCTGCAGTACGCGGGTCAGTCGCAGGTAGGGATGGCCATCGGGCTTGGGCAGGATTCCACCCGCGTCGGATTCGGCGAAGCCCGCGACTTCATGCACCTGCAGGCCGATGCCGTGCCCGATCCCGTGCGGGAAGAACGCTGTCGACACGCCGGTGGCGACCGCGGTTTCCGCTGCAACCTTGGTGACGCCGAAATCGGCCAGGATGGTCGCCAGCGCGAGATGGGCATCCAGGTGCAGCAGTCGGTAGTCGGTCCCGGCGCGAACCTGTGCGCACATCGCCCGTTGCGCGGTGTCGACGGCATCGATCAGCGACTGGAAGTCGTCGCCGCGATCGTGCGAATACGTGCGCGTGATGTCGCAGGCGTAACCCGCGTGGCTGGCTCCGGCGTCGATCAGGAAGCTGCGGGCTGTTGACGGGGCGGCGAGATCCAGGTCGGTGTAATGGAGCACGGCACCATGCTCGTTGAGCGCGACGATGTTGCCGTACGGCAATTGGCAGGCGTCCTGCTGGGCCGCGGCGCAGTACGCCATGTGGATGTCGAACTCGCCCTGCCCGGCGCGGAAGGCCGCTTCGGCGGCACGATGCCCCCGGACGCCCGCGCGCGTTGCCTGCCGCATCATCTCCACTTCATATGGGGTCTTGAACGCGCGGTGGTATTCCAGGTAGGCGACGACGGGGGCCGGGTTGTTCGGGGCGAAGGCGCCCAGCGCACTCTGCGGCTCACCGAGGATGGCGCAGCGAGCGGGATCCTTCGGCAGGTGCTGCAGCGCCTCGTCGGCGGTGCGAACGACCACGATGTCGAAATGCGTCGTCCAGGAACCGGTTGGCGTCTCCGGGACGACATGCCAATAGTCATGCGGCTGCAGGTAGATCACCTTCGGCCGGACGCCGGGGGCGACGACCAGCCAGCTTCCCGGGTTGCGGGTGAGCGGCAGCCATGCCTTGAACTGGGGATTGACGGCGTAGGGGTAGTCGCGGTCGTCGAACAGCTGGTAATGCAACGTGCCACTGGGCACTACCAGGTGATCCAGGCACCCGCGTTCCAGCGCGATGGAAGCCCGACTTTGCAACACATCCAGATGTGCGGCATATAGGATGGCAGGGTCGGCAGTCATGTCATGGGGCCACCGTGGGAAGGAATCCGCATATTGCCGCAAGCCACAGCGCGGCGCAGGAGAGGGGACCGCCTGAGCGGTCGCTGCTGCTCGGGCTGCCGGCGTGGATGTGGGCGTTGATCGGACTCCTGCTCGGTGTCATTGCGACCGGCAGCGTCCTGCTGCTGGAGCGCCACAACCTGCAGGCCGAAGCGCACCTGCGCCTGGCCGCCATCGCCAAGCGTAGTACCTACCAGATCGAACGCCAGTTCGAGGGCAGCGGCTTGTTGTTGCGCGCGATGCAATCGGCCTACTACGTCAACGGGGACATCGACCAGCAGCTCTTCGCTGCCATGCACGGCAACTTGCGCCCCAGGCTGCTGGCGCCCAGCGTGGTGGCGCTGGGATTCGCGCCGCGCACGGTCGGCACCGCCGCTGGCGCGCCGCCGCGCTATCCCTATGGCCTCATCGCACCGCTGGCCGGGAATGCGCAGCTGCTGGGGCTGGATGTCGCCAGGCAGGTCGCGAACCTGCGGGCCCTGGAGCGGGCCCGTGACATCGACGAGCCGGTGATGTCGTCCGCCTTCCCGCTGCTGCAGGCCACCCGGGATCCGCGCGACGCGCTGGGAGTCGTGGTCCGGCTGCCGGCATTCACCCCTGGAACCGTTCCGGTCGACACCGCCGAGCGCCGGCGGCGCGAGCTTGGTTCGCTCGGGCTGAGCCTGCGCGTGCAGCCGTTGCTGCTCAGCGCCCTGCCGGCCGATGCCCTGCAGGAATTTCGCGTCCGCATCGATGACATCACAACGGGCAAGCCGCAGCTGCTTTACGACTCCGGCGTGAAGGTCTTCCCCGATACCGCCGCATACGGCGGCGTGATGTCGTTCGGGGAGCGCCGGTGGCGCCTGACCATGCAACCCCGCGCCGACGCCTACGATGCCGGCCCGCTCTGGATGGTCGGCCTCGGGGGCGGCATCGCGGGCCTGCTGCTGGCATCGTTGTTCTGGTCGATTGCCAATACCCGCCGACGCGCGGTCGGCATTGGCCGGCAGATGAGCGCGCGGTATCGCGAGAGCGAAGAGCGATTCCGCAAGCTCAACGACTTGTTGCCTGCGCTGGTGTTGATGGCTCGCGCCGAGGACGGCCACGTTGTCTACGCCAACCAGGCGGCCTGTGCCCGGCTGGGCGAGCACATCGATGCCGGGGCCTCGCTGGGGATGCTGTTCGAGGATGAGGAGCTGCAGCGCCGGTTGCTCGAACCGGGCCTGGATGTCTGGTGCAACGTCGACGCCATGCTGAAGACGCTCAATGGCGACAAGTTCTGGGCTTCCACCTCAATCTCCCGCGTCCGGGTCGGCCCGCGGGAAAAGCTGCTGATGGTCGCCACCGATATCTCCGAGCAGCGCCAGCTCACCGAGTTGCTCAGCTACCAGGCCAGCCATGACACCCTGACCGAGCTCTACAACCGTCGCGAGTTCGAGCGCCGCGTGCAGCGCGCGCTGTTCGGGGTGGGCAAGGGCGAGCAGACCTGCGCGCTGGTGTACATCGACCTGGACCAGTTCAAGCTCATCAACGATACCTCCGGCCACCTGGCCGGGGACCAGCTGCTGAGCCAGCTTGCGCTGGTGATGGCCGAGCAGTTGCGCGGCGGTGACATCCTGGCGCGATTGGGCGGCGACGAATTCGGCATCCTCGCCCACGACATCACCCACGAGGGTGCCCAGGCGCTGGCGGAGCGCCTGCGTTCGCGGGTCGAGGGATACATCTACATCTGGGAGCAGCGCTCGTACACGATCAGTGCCAGCTTGGGCGTGGTGATGCTGGATCGCCCTGGGCTGACACTGGCCGACGTCCTGTCGCACGCGGATTCGGCCTGCTACATGGCCAAGGATCGCGGCCGCAACCGCATCCATTTCTACTCCGAGCAGGCGGACGAGACCATTCGCCGCCGCGGTGAAATGGATTGGGCCAACCGCCTGCGCTGGGTGATCGAGGAAGGGCGGCTGCTGCTCGACTACCAGGAAGTGCAACCGCTGCAGGGCCAACCCAGCGAGGATCCGCATATCGAACTGCTGATCCGGTTGCGCGACGAGGACGGCAACGTCGTGCTGCCAGGCGCGTTCCTGCCGGCGGCAGAACGCTACGGCATGATGGCCCTGCTCGACCGTTGGGTCGTGGGGGAGGCGATCGCGCACTTCGACCAGCTGCATGTCAGCGGCCGCGCGCCCGGACGATGCTCGCTCAACCTGGCCGCATCCACGCTGGAAGACGACGATCTGGCCGATTACCTGCTCGACCTGATCGAGCGGCACGGCGTGTCGCCCTCGCGCTTGTGCTTCGAGATCACCGAGACCGAGGCCGTGCGCAACCTGACCCGCGCGGTGCGTTTCATCGAACGGCTGAGGAGCGTGGGCTGCCAGGTCGCGCTGGATGACTTCGGCGCCGGCATGTCGTCGTTCGGCTACCTGAAGAACCTCCCGGTCGACGTCATCAAGATCGATGGCAGCTTCATCCGCGACCTCGATGACGATCCGATGAATCGCTCGATCGTCAATGCGATCACCACCATCGGGCATCAACGCGGCATGGACGTCGTTGCCGAATGGGTCAGCAGCCAGGCGAATGCGGACACGCTGCGTTCGCTGGGCGTCGATTACGGGCAGGGTTTCGCCCTGCATCGTCCGGAGCGCGTGCTGTACCAGCGCGTGCTGGAGCATGCCGCCGCCACTGCCCGCTGAGCGCCGGGGCAGCGATCATGGCCTACTCGAACTGGCCCCCGGGCGATTCGATCCAGTGCCGCAGTTGCTCGGCCTGCTCGTCCGGCACGGCGATGAAGCGAAGGCCGCTCCACGCCTGCCCGGGCGCGCTGGCGCGATCGAGCCACAGCAGGTGCGCGCCGACTTCCATCGGTATGGCGCGACCGCGCCCGTCATGGAGGCTGAAGCGGAACTGATACAGCGCGTCCTCGACGAGCGGTCCGCTGGCAATCAGCAGCATCCCGGTTTCGGACAGGTTGCCGATGCGGCCGACCACGCTGTCGGTCATGGCGTCGGTCACCAGGATCGTGTCGGAGACCTTGCGCCGTTTCGCCCGCCGGAATTCATCGATCATTGCGTCGATCCTGCGTGGCCTGGCCGATGTTGTCGGCCTGGCGGGGGCCGCGCCCTGCGAAGCTGCGCAAGGCGTTCAATGTCGCCTGCCATGCCCGGTCGACCAGGCGTCCGCGTTCGGCTGCCACGATCTTCGCCTGGCCGCGACTCAACATGCGCGCAACGCTATCCAGCGAATGCTCGCCCACGCGCTGCCCACGCTGGTTGACGAACAGTGCCTTGTCGGTCACCGGGCTGTACCAGGACAGGCGGCGACGGACGAGATCGCCCTGCTGGTTGATGTTGAATTCGATCCATGTTCCGTAGGGCATGACCCGGAGCTGGTCGTACTGGGCCTGCTCGGCTTCATCGCGTGGCGGAAGTTCGGCCTTGCGGACCTCGTCGGAATCCTCGCCAAGGCGCACGCGCGCCTTCATTCGCATCGTCAATTCGGTGCGGGACGCCGGGTCGTCGTCATCGTCCATGGCGCTGGTCAGGCGGCGGGCGATGGCTGCTGCTTCCTCGCCGTGATAACCGACCTGCGACAGCGCGGCCTCGATGTGGCCGGAAAGGTCGGCGTCCGCTTCACCACCGCTGTGCCCACAAGTGTCGACGATGCGCTTGGTCATTTCGATCTGGCGCTGCCAATCCATCGAATCCGCACCCTGCCGGAGCAGGGTCAGCGTCAGCACGTCGGCCCATGCCTGGTTGAGCAATGCGCGCACGAACTTGGGCAAGCGTTGCTCGCCGGCGATTTCAGCAATGGTGTCCGCCGCGCGGCGCTTGGCGATCTCGAGCTTTTCCTTGCCGCGTGCCGCCTCGACATGGCGACGTTCGGACATCTCGGCCTTGCGCGCGAGGTTCTGCAGTTGTGCCTGCAGCTCGCGATTGCTGTCCTCGAACACCGACGCATCGCCGTCGAAATTCTCGACCACGTTATTCACGGCCTGCTTCAGTGGTTCAAGCAGTTGCGGGTCCAGATCGTCATCGTCCAGCCAGCGCGCGCCTGACTCGGCGATCGCGTTGAGCAACTGCCTGGCCGGATGCTGGGACCGAACGAAAAACGCCCTGTCCTGCAGCGCCACGCGCAGCAGTGGCAACTGCAGCTTGCGCAGTAGCGGCGTGGCTACTGCATCGGCACGAACCTCCCGCTCGATCTGGGTATACAACATGTCCAGCAGTTCGAAGGTATCGCTGTCCTGCGGCGAGAAACTGGCGCCGTGCCCGCGTTCCTGCCGCATCTGCGCGAGCAGCGTCTGCTTGATGTCGAGCAGGTTGCGGACGCTGCCGGAGGATGCGGCCTCGCGCATGCCACCCAGGGCATCCACGATCTCGTTCGTCTGCAGTTGCTCGCTGGCGGTCCCGTGCCGCTGGCTCGGACGCAGCTTGCCGAGTAGTTCGCGGCGACCCGACAGCAGTTGCTGCAACAGGTCGAACGCCGCGCTTTCGTCGATCCCGGCCGAGTCGCCGTCGGCCTGGCCCAGCCATGCGGTGTGGGTGCGGGGTTGCTCATCGGCGTCCCCGCCACGTCGCCGCCGCGTCCTGCCGCCGGCTTTTGCCGCATCGGCGGCGGCGGCGGCTTCCACCTGGGAAGTCGGCCTTGCCCGGATGGGGATGAAGCTCAGGCTGGGCAGGATGCCGTTGGCGACGACCGTGGCGTTCAACATGTCGAGCAGTTGCGGGTATTCGTTCATGACCCGGCGGTCGAACTGTCGATACAGCAGCAGCCGTGACTCCAGCGGCAGCTGCAGTGACGCGCAGGATTCGCGCATGATCCGGCACAGTGCCCGCGGTCCCATCGGGATGCGCTCGGCATCGAAGGCCGCGCTGGCGGCCATGACCCCGATCCGCTGTCCCAGCAGATGCAGCGGGAGGCTGGAACGGGCTTCCTGGCGGGCGGCGATCTCCCGCAGGACGGCATCCTCGTCCATCTGGCTGTCGTCCACCAGGCTCAGGTGCATGAAGCTGGTCAGCGGAGTGTCGCTGGCGGTCGTGCGCGTCGGCGCCCTCCCAATCGAGGCCAGGCTCGCTTCCAGACCGACCATGAATCGCGGTACCAGGTCTGAGGAGCGCATGCGCAGCGTGCGCAGCGTCTGCATGTAGCCGGCCTGCAGGGCGGGCTCGCGCGCGTGTTCCGACATGCGGAACAGCTGCTGCTCGAAATCCTGCAACGCCGCGGTGAGCTGGCGCTCCAACTCGTCCGATGCGACGTTCAGCAATTGCTCGAGCACGCGCCTCACCCGCCGGGGCAGGACCGCGGTGGCCAAGGTTTGCGGCGTGGAATCGGGTGGCAGTGCCGACATCGTCCCGCTTGGATCTGTCCAGTGTTGATAATTAACACGCCGCGCCGCCGGCGGCCAGCGCCCGTTGCCCAGGCGACCGCCGCGGATTGGGCTTTGCATGCGCCATCGGACCATCAGGCGAGGGCGGCTTTCGACTTCAGTGCGTCGACGGCCGGTCCTCGTG
>JBBRHT010000018.1:0-14496 GCA_038222295.1 Lysobacterales bacterium | reverse complement strand
CATGGTGGAGTTCTATGCGAACAGCGCCAAGGACCCGGGTGACTACGAGATCGGCGAAATGCTGTACCTCAGCAATCCGGGCTATACCAAGGCGTTCCGCTACATGTACCACCCCAGCCTGGAAGGCGCTGGCCGTTCCGTCGACTGCTGGTATTCGGGTGTCGGCTCGCTCGACGTGCACTACTCATCGGGCCCGTCCAACCACTACTTCTACCTGCTCGCCGAAGGCTCCGCACCGAAGACCTGGCCGAACGGTACGTACGGCTCGCCGACCTGCAATGGCTCGACCGTCACCGGCATCGGCCGGGATGCGGCCGCGAAGATCCAGTATCGCGCACTGACGGTGTACATGACCTCCCGCACCAACTATGCCGGTGATCGTGTCGCTTCGTTGAATGCCGCTTCCGACCTGTACGGCGCCGGTTCGGCGCAGTACAACGCGGTGGCTGCGGCGTGGAGTGCGGTCGGCGTCAACTGACCCGTTGCAACACGCAAGACAAAAACGGCCCGCGCAAGCGGGCCGTTTTCCTTGGGGCGGTTGAGCAGCCCCGTCAGTGGTGGTGGCCGCCGTCGCCATGCACGTGCCCATGCGCCAACTCTTCCTCGCTCGCTGCCCGCACGTCGACGATGGTGACGTCGAAATGCAGGTCCTTGCCCGCCATCGGATGGTTGAGGTCGACATCGACCACGCTCATCCCGACCTTCTGGATGGTCACCGCACGCTGTCCATGGTTGGTGTTGAGGATCACCTGCATGCCCGGCTCCAGGCGCTGGCCTTCGAAATGTTTCTTGGGCACGCGCTGGGTCAGCCCTTCGCGCTTGTCGCCGTAGGCATCCGCGGCGGCGACGTCGACGGCGAAGGAGTCACCATCCTCATGGCCTTCCATCGCTTTTTCCAGGCCCGGGATGATGTTGCCGTGCCCGATCAGGATGGCCAGCGGTTCGTTGCCCTGCGAACTCTCCAGCGCCTCATGGCCCTGTTCGGCAACGGTGTAGTGGAAACGGACGACGCGATCTTTCTCGATCTTCATTGCGGCACTCGATGAAGCCGCCACGGCGGCTGTGGAAGGCGGCGGGCTGCGCGCGGCAGCGACCGGCGGGCGCTTGTGGTGGCCGCGTGAAGGCGCCAAGCTGTACCACGTGACCAGACCCGACCTGCGTCCGGCCAACGGGGCCGAGCATTATCCCGGCTCCTCCCGCCCCGCGCCAGCGCGCACGGCATGGCGGGTTGTCCCCACTGTCACCGCGACGCTGCTGTCGCTGCTGCTCACGGCCTGCGGCCATGAAGCGATCCGGCGCACGCCTGATCACGCAACGATCGTCCAGCGTGCATGGCCACAGTTGCCGCCGGCCGATCCCGCCGCCGCCAACGCCGTGCTCATGCGCGCGATCAGCCTTGTCGGCACTCCGTACCGGTATGGCGGCAACACGCCCGAGGGCGGGTTCGACTGCAGCGGGCTGGTCAACTACGTCTTTCGCGACATGCTCGACCTCAGGCTGCCACGTCGGTCGCAGGACTTGGCCGCCTGGCAGGGACCCCGGATCGACGAAGACCATCTTGTGGCTGCCGATCTGGTGTTTTTCGGCAGCCATGGCGATGTCAGCCACGTCGGCATCTATGTTGGCGACGGGCGATTCGTGCATGCGCCCAGCAGCGGCGGCACGGTCCGGCTGGATCGCCTCGACGGCACCTACTGGCGGGATCATTACAGCGGCGCCAGACGTGTGCTGATCCGCGATGAACAGGGTCGACGGCCTGGTTCGTGACCGCAGTCACACGCTAATTCACGGATTAATAACGGAATTTGAACTCCCCGCCCGGCTCGCTGGGGCAACATCACCTCGACCTCACACCAGTGAAGCCTTCGTGACGAAGACCGACCTTGCTTCTGGCCGCGCCGCCGCCACCCTTTTTTCCCCTGCTGGTATCCGCCGTTTCTCGGCGAAATTGCTTGGCTGTGCGCTGCTTTGCGCCGCCGCGATGCCGGCCTTCGCCCAGCAGGCTCCCCAGCTTGCCCAGGCCGCGGAGCTGAGCGCCGCCAACGCCGCCAACAGGTCCAGCAGCGCCTTCGGCGTGTTCGCTCCCGCGCAGTCCATGCCGATGCCCGACCGGGCGCTGATGGTGGCAGGCGACCTGAATCGCCTGATGGGCTCCCAGCCCGCAGCCACATCCCCCCAGTCCGAGAACGGCAGCCGCATCCAGAACCTGCTGCAGCACGCGCTCGCGCTGCTCGGCACCCCGTATCGCTGGGGCGGTACCGGCGCCGACGGATTCGATTGCAGCGGACTGGTGGGCTACGTCTTCCACAGCGCGCTTGGAATCGAGCTGCCGCGCGTGTCGCGTGACATGGCCACCACCGGCGAACTGATCACCGACCGCGCCAACCTGTCACCCGGCGACCTCGTGTTCTTCGGCCACCGGGGCCGCGTGAGCCATGTCGGCATCTATGTCGGCGAAGGCCGGTTCCTGCATGCGCCGCGCACCGGACGCGACGTGACCGTCTCCAGCCTGGACAGCGGCTACTGGAGCAACAAGTACATGGAAGCCCGCCGCGTCGCCGGCATCTGACCGCGAGGCGATGCAGCAGTGCCGGAAAAGGCCGCTACCCAGCGGCCTTTTCCGTGTCGGCCTCGCGATAGCGCGCGACGGTCTGCTCGATGCCCTTGCCCAGGGCCATGATCTGCGTCGCGTATTCCGCCAACCGCCGGTCCTCGTCGGTCGCCGGCATCCACGCCGGAACGCGCGCCGGTTTGCCTTCGACTCCGTCCAGCGCCACGAACACCACGATGCAATGGGTCGCCAGGCGCTCGTCGCTTCCGTCCTTGCGCGGATCGCGCGCGCTGACGTCGACCGCGAAATGCATGCTGCTGGTACCGGTGTAAACCAGCTTGGCCGCGACAGTGACCATGTCGCCGATATGGATCGGGGCGACGAAGCGGATACCGGCGACAGCCGCGGTGACGCTGTACTGGCCGCTCCACCCCAGGGCCGCGGCGTAGGCCGTCTGGTCGATCCACTTCATGACCACGCCGCCGTGCACCTTTCCGCCGTAGTTCACGTCGGTGGGCTCGGCAAGGAACCGGAACCGGAGATCGCGCTGTTGTCCGCTCATGGAGCGTGTCCCTGTGTTGATCGAACGGATGATCGGCGACGGCCTTCGTACCGACGCGGGGCTCCCATGATGTCGCTTCCGCCTTCGCCGGCATAATCGTCGCTCGCCAAACCGGAATCTCCAGATGTCGCAGCGGACATCCCAGGCGCTGTCGTTCGCCTGCGCGGTCGCGTTGCTCGCCAGCTGCGCCAGCTTGCGAACGCCCTCCACCATCGCGTCGAACCCGCACGTTACCGTCCCCATCATCCATCACCCGGATGCCGAGACCGCGGCGTGGTGGTTTCGCGATGGTGCGGCACAGGCCGCCGAGCGCGGCGCGATGCGGGGCCAGGCACGCAACGTGATCGTGTTCGTGGGTGACGGCATGGGTTTCCCGACCGTGGCCGCGGCCCGCATCCTGGACGGGCAACGCAAGGGCGGCCCCGGCGAGGACGACCGCCTGGCTTGGGAAACCTGGCCGGCGACGGCCTTCAGCAAGACCTATGAAACCGATGCGCAGACGCCGGATTCGGCGGGGACCATGACCGCGATGACCACGGGCGCGAAAACCCGCTCCGGTGTCCTTGGCATCGGCCAGCAAGCGCGTCGCGGCGACTGCAACGCTGCCAGCGCTGCGCGACTGCTCACGCTATGGGAGCTCGCTGCTGCCAATGGCATGTCGACCGGCGTGGTGACGACCACCCGCATCACCCATGCCACACCGGCGGCGACGTTCACGCATTCGGCGGACCGCAATTGGGAGTCCGATGCGGACCTGCCGGCCTCGGCATCGCGATGCATCGATATCGCACGCCAGCTGGTGGAGTCGCCGTTCGGCGCGGGGCCCGACGTGTTGATGGGCGGCGGCCGGAGCGAATTCATGCCGGCGACGCAGCACGATCCCGAGTACGCAGGCAAGACCGGCAACCGCATGGATGGCCGCGACCTGATCGCCGAGTGGCAGGCGCGCCATCCCGGCGGCCGTTATGTCTGGAATGCCCGGCAACTCGAGGCCGCGCCCACCAGCGGCGCGCTGCTGGCGCTATTCGAGCCCAGCCACATGCGGTTCGAGCACGACCGACCCACGGATGCCGGCGGCGAACCGAGCCTGGCGCAGATGACGCGCGCCGCCATTTCGCGCCTGGCGGGCAATCGCAACGGGTACGTGCTGCTGATCGAAGGCGGCCGCATCGATCACGCCCACCACGACGGCAACGCCTATCGCGCGCTGACCGAAACCATCGCCTTGAGCGAGGCGGTGGCGGCGGCCGATGCGATGACATCGCCCGAGGACACCCTGGTCCTGGTCAGCGACGATCATTCGCACACGCTCACCTTTGTCGGCTATCCGGGGCGCGGCAACCCGATCCTGGGCAAGGTGCACGGCATCAGCGATGCGGCCGGCAAACCCGGAAGCCTGTCGCGCGATGCCAATGGCCTGCCCTATACGACGCTGATCTATGCCAACGGACCCGGCTACCGCGCAAAGGCGCAGGGCCGTCCCGACCTCACCAGCGTCGACACCGAGGATCCGGACTTCCGGCAGGAGTCGACCGTGCCGCTTGGCAGCGAATCACATGGTGGCGAGGACGTCGGCATCTGGGCACGCGGTCCCGGCAGCGACGCGGTGCGCGGGAGCCTGGAACAGAATGCGATCTTCCACATCCTGTTGCAGGCGACGCCACGATTGCGCCAGGCGCTGTGCGCGAAAGGCGATTGCGATGCGAATGGCGTGCCGGTGGCGCTGCCCGACCCGGCGGAGTTCCAAGCGCGCTGATCGCCGTAGCGGACTTCAGAACGCCGGTTTGGCGAGCACCAGGTAGATGATCATCACCAGCAGGACGACGGGCAACTCATTGAACCAGCGCAGCGTCGTCGCCGACGGCAGGGCACGCCCGGCGTCGACGCCATTCAGCCAGCGACCGGCGACGATGAAGTGCCCCAGCAGCAGCACGACGAGCGCGAGCTTGGCGTGCAGCCAGGGGCCCGCGATGCCGAAGTGCAGCCAGAGCATCAGGCCCAGGGCGACGGTGAAACCGAACATGATGTGGCCGAACCGGTACAGGCGCCTGCCCATCAGCACCAGGCGCGAGCGCACGGCGGGCTCGTCACCGGCTTCGGCGATGTTGACGAGGATCCGCGGCAGGTAGAGCACCGTCGCCATCCAAGCGATCACGAACACCAGGTGCGCGGTCCTGGTCCAGAGATAAGCCACGGCATGCTCCTCGATCAAAGGCCAAGCATGCCATGCCGCGAAGCGCCCCGAGCCGGCAGCGCGTGACCCTGCTCAGGCGAGGTCGGAATCCGCAGATGCGGGCTCGTCCCCGGCAACCGGATGTTCATTGCTGTCGTGCGAATGATCACGCGGCGCATCGCCGTCCTTGTACATTTCCCGCGCGCGGCTGTTGGACGGGTCGGTGTCGCCGTCGACCTGTGGGGTCTTCCTGCCGGGTTGCGCCTGGACCGCGTCATTGGAGCCGGTGTCGCCCTGGTTGCGCTTGTCGTTGGCGACCTTCTTGTCGTGGGCGATGTTGCGTTCGTCGGTCATGCGTCTTTCCGTAGGGGTGGCGGGATGCGACCATGACACTCCAGGCTCTCCCGCCGCGTGAACCGCTTCCACGATGACCACGTCGCCTGCAGCCGGAGCCAAGCAATACGATCGGGACTACTTCGACCAGTGGTATCGACGCGGCGGCATCGGCGACGCGCGACGGCTGGCACGCAAGGTCGCGCTGGCGGTGGCGGCGGCCGAATACCACCTGGAGCGGCCGATCCGCACGGTGCTCGACATCGGTTGCGGCGAAGGCGCCTGGTTCACCGCGCTGCGCAGGTTGCGACCGGTGCGCTACCTGGGATTCGACAGCAGCGACTATGCGGTCGCGCGTTACGGTCGCACGCGCAACCTGCGCTCCGCGCGTTTCGGCGACTTCGACTTGCTGCGGCCCTGCCCGCCCGTGGACCTGCTGGTGTGCAGCGACGTCCTCCACTACCTGCCCACGCGCGAACTCGATCGCGGCCTGCCCGGGCTGGCCGAGCTGTGTGGCGGCATGGCGTTCCTGGAGACCTTTGCCCGCGAGGACGCCGCCGAGGGCGACGAGGACGCCTTCCAATCGCGCCCCGCCCGGTTCTACCGCCGGCGCTTCGAAGCGGCGGGGTTCACGGCGCTGGGCTCGCACTGCTGGCTGTCGCCGGCCCTGCGCGGTTCCGCCACGGCGCTGGAGACGCCAGGGTGAAGTGAGGCCTGCGTCACGCTTGCCTGCATGGCAGCCACACAGGCCTGCGCTATGCTGCGTCGCAACACCGGGCGGGATCCTCCATGCTGCTGTATCAGTTCCACGAGCTCTGGCGCGCCGGCATGGCGCCGTATACCTACTGGGCCGAAGCGGGCTCCAAGATGTTTTCCGCCCCCGGCAGCTGGCTTGCCGGCATGCCCGAAGCGCAGCGCGTCGCAGCCGGGTGCGAGCTGATGTACCGCATTGGCAAGGAATATGAAAAACCCGAATTCGACCTGCACAACGTCGAGATCGAGGGCCAGCAGTATCCGGTCGTGCAACGCGAGGTGATGCGCACCCCGTTCTGCCGGCTGTTGCGCTTCAAGCGTTACAGCGATGACGCCGGCAACATCGCCGGGTTGAAGGACGACCCGACGGTGCTCGTGGTCGCGCCGCTGTCCGGACACCACTCCACGCTGCTGCGCGACACGGTGCGCACGTTGCTGCAGGACCACAAGGTCTACATCACCGACTGGATCGATGCGCGCATGGTCCCGGAGTCGGAGGGTGCGTTCACCCTGGACGACTACGTACTGACGCTGCAGGAGTTCATGCGCGAGATCGGTACCGACAGCCTGCACGTCATCAGCGTGTGCCAGTCCACCGTGCCGGTGATGGCCGCGGTGTCGCTGATGGCGTCGGCTGGCGAGCCGACTCCGCAATCGCTGGTGATGATGGGTGGTCCGATCGACACCCGCGAGTCGCCGACGGCGGTCAACAACCTGGCCGTGCAGAAGCCGCTGTCGTGGTTCAGGGAAAACGTGATCCACAGCGTTCCGGCGAACTATCCCGGCCGCGGCCGCGGCGTGTATCCCGGCTTCCTGCAGCACGCCGGCTTCATGGCCATGAACCCCGAGCGGCATTTCCAGTCGCATTGGGACTTCTACCAGGACCTGCTCAAGGGCGATCTCGACGACGCCGCATCGCACCGCCGTTTCTACGATGAGTACAACGCCGTGCTGGACATGCCGTCGGAGTACTACCTCGACACGATACGGATCGTCTTCCAGGAACACCTGCTGCCCAGGGGACTGTGGGATGTGGCCGGTGCACGGGTGACACCATCGGCCATCGTCGATACGGCCATGCTCACCATCGAAGGCGAGCTCGACGACATTTCCGGCCAGGGACAGACCCGTGCGGCGCACGCGCTGTGCAGCGGAATCCCTGCGGAAGACCACGCCCACATGACGGTCATGGGTGCGGGACACTACGGCATCTTCAGTGGCCGTCGCTGGCGCACCGAGGTGTATCCCGCGGTGCGCGACTTCATCGCCGCGCATTCGAAGGCGACTGCGGTGGCCAGCAAGCGCCCCCGCAAGGCTGCCTGAGCGCGACCTGCGGCTAGCGCTCTGCCTGCACGAGCAGGTGCTTGGCCAACTGTCCGTGCCACTTGCCGATCAGGCGGGCGACGTGCAGCGTGACGAACAGCAGCACGACGCCGGCCAGCGAGACCAGCGGCCATGCCCAGGGATCCTGCTGCAGCGACAGCCCGAAACCATCGATGTGCACCCACTCGCTGTTGCCGAACAGCAGCAGCAAGGGCGACAGCGCGAGGGACAGCGATACGCTCAGTCCGGTCACGACGAGCGTGAAATAGACGATCCCCAGCGGCAGCATCAGCAGGAAGTACAGCTGCGTGGTCCACGTGCGCGGGTCGGCGAACAGGTCCTTGATGCGTTCCAGCAGCGGTTTGCCGCGTGAGCTGTACAGCGGACGCCGTGGCATGCGCTCGCCCAGCATGACCTCGACGATGCGTCCCTCGACCAGCGACAGCACGCGCACGGATCCGAAGTACAGGATCACGAAAGGCACCCCGATGATCAGCACGGCCAACCCGACCGACATCGAGAGCCCGGCGACCACCCAGGTGAAGTAGAAGATGCCGGTGGCCAGCGCCAGCACCATGTAGAACAGCGCGGCATAGGTGCGCGGCTCGGCGATCACGCCGAAGAAGCGCCCGAACCAGGACACGCGCACGGTCGGCGGCGGCGTGCGCAGTGCCGTCTGCACGGTGACCTCGGTGTCGCGATAGATGGCGGCGACTTCATCCGGAGCGCCATAGCTGCCTGCGACCGATGCAATGACGTCGGCTTCGGACTTGCCGGGATTCTCGGCCAGCTCGGATCGCAGGTATTCCTCGGCGTCGTACAGCGCGTCCTGCACCAGCGCGGGATCGGCGCCCGACAGGGCTGCGCGCAGCTGCTCCAGGTAGGCTGGAATCGAGGTCGGCAGCACCGGCAGCGGCGAGTGGGCGGATGTCGTGTTGTTCATGGCGCAGGGCCTTCGAGGACGGAGTCAACGGAATTGCGGGTGGCGGTCCAGGCGGCGGTCCATGCCTCCAGGACCTGCCTGCCCGCGGCGGTGATGCGGTAATAGCGACGTGGTGGCCCGGCCGTCGACGGCTCGACCGTGCTCTGGAGCAGGCCGGCGCCTTCCAGGTTGCGCAGGACGGGATACAGCGCGCTCTGCTTGCCGGCGAGTACGCCTTCGCCCACGTGCTCCAGCGTCTTGGCGATCTGGTAGCCGTACATCGGGGCGGCAGCGGCCGCGAGCACCGCCAGCAGTGCCAGCGACACCGTGCCGGCGCTCAGCTCCTTCTGGAACTTGCGCAGCTGTTGTTCGATCAGGTCGGGGCCATCGGTGGCGTTCACGAGGGGGTTTCCGCTCGGCAGGTCGAAGTGAACACTACTGTCTTGTTATGTATAGCGGATGTGCCAGTAGTCACCCTGCCCTTCGCGGACGTTTGACGGCGGGCTCGCTAGTTTTGGGCCAACCCTTGACGAACCGGAGGAAGCGCCATGCCACGTGGAGACAAATCCAGCTACACCGACAAGCAGAAGCGCCAGGCCGAGCACATCGAGGCCAGCGAGAAGAAGGAAGGCCGCTCGGAGAAGAGCGCCGAACGCATTGCCTGGGCAACCGTCAACAAGCAGGACGGCGGCGGCAGGAAATCCGGATCCGGCCGCAAGGACCACTAGCCGAAAACACCCGGTATCGATGGCCGACGTCGCTGCGCGCCCGCCCGCCCCACTACACTCCCACGGTCACTACAGGGGAGTTGCCCATGCGCGCTGCACCGATTGCTGCCTGCCTCCTGCTCGCCTGCATGCCATGCATGGGCGCGACGCCGGCCAAACCCCTGTCGATGCAGAAACTGCTCGATGCGTCCAGGCCCGGCGACTGGCGAACGCTCGATCCCGCCAACACCGTGTACCTGGACCTTGCGAGCGGCCGTGTCGTGATCGAGCTGGCGCCCGGTTTCGCGCCTGCCCACGTCGCCAATATCCGCACGCTCGCGCACGGGCATTACTGGGACGGCCTGAGCATCAACCGGTCGCAGGACAACTTCGTCGTGCAATGGGGCGATCCGGCCGAGGACGATGCCAAGCGCAAGCCATTGGGATCTGCAAAGGTCCATCTGCCGGCGGAATTCACCCGCAAGAGCGCGGGGATTCCGTTCGTTCGCCTGCCAGACCGCGACGGCTGGGCACCGCAGGTCGGTTTCAGCGGCGGCTTCCCTGCGGCGCGCGACCCCCGCACCGGGCAGGCCTGGCTCACGCATTGCTATGGCACGGTGGGCGCCGGTCGCGACATGGCGGCCGACTCCAGCAATGGCACCGAACTCTACGTCGTCGACGGGCAGTCGCCACGGCAACTGGATCGCAACATCACCGTCGTCGGCCGCGTCGTGCAGGGCATGGAATGGCTGTCCGTCCTGCCGCGCGGCACCGGCCCGCTGGGCATGTACGAGAAGGCGGAACAGCGCGTGCCGATCAAGACATTGACCCTCGCATCGGACCTGCCCGAATCACAACGCATGCCGCTGCAGGTCCTGCGCACCGACACGCCGCTGTTCACCGCGGTCGTCGAATCGCGCCGCAACCGCCGCGATGACTGGTACAAGCTGCCGGCCGGTCACATCGACCTGTGCAACGTGCCGCTGCCCGCGCGCACGCCGCCGAAATAGCCGCATCCAAAACAAAACGCCCGCTGCAAGGCGGGCGTTCTGCTGTCATCGATGAAGCGTGCGCCTAGAAATCCTGCGAGAAGCGGATACCGAACGTGCGCGGCTGCGTCGTCACGATATAGGGCTCGTTGCCGCAGACGGCCGTTGCGCATTCGGCAAAACGCGCCAGCTCCGTGCGCTGGTTGAAGGCGTTCTTGAGGAAGAAATCCAGCGCCCAGTTGCCCTTCTTGAACCCCGCCGACAGGTCCGTCAACGTGTAGGCCGGCAGGTTCCCGAGCAGGTTGTCTTCAGCCGTGCGCAGATCGGTCCTGCGATCACCCTGGTGGATCACGGTTGCCTGTCCATACGCTTCACCACCGAACAGGTCGAAGCTGTAGCGCGCCGTGACGTTGCCCTTGAAGCGCGCCGTCACCGGCAGTCGTGCGCCGGCAGGCGCCTGGGGACCGGAAACCACGTCGCCGTTGGGGTCGACCGTCCCGGCTGGGCAGACGGTTTCCGGATCGCCGTTGGGCCTGAGCCAACCGCAGTAGTTCTCGGTCAGCTTGGAATCGTAGAACGCGGCAGCGCCCGTAAAGGCCAGGTTGGTCGTGGCTCTCCATCGGATATCCGTTTCAAGACCCCGGATCCGCGCCTGGCCGGCGTTGTGGATTTCCGTCAAGCCGTTCTGGCCGAGGAACGAGAACTGGAAATCCTTCCAGTCCTCCTGGAACACCGCACCGTTCCACGAAAACTGGTTGTCCGCCCAACTCGTTTTCCAGCCCAACTCGTAGTTGGTCAGGAAGTCGGCCTTGTATGGCGGCAACGTTCCGCGTCGGTTGATTCCACCGGGGCGATAGCCTTGGGACCACGTCCCGTACAGCATCTTGTTGTCGTCGATGCGCCACGTGAGGTTGGCTCGCCCCAGCGAGCCGGTCTCATGCGTCGACTTGTCCAGGTTCAGGCAGGGCGCCCCGTGGAAATGGTCGGGGGAGAAACAAGCTGCCTCACCCGTCGAGCCGCTGTATCCAGTCCCGAATCCGAAGAATCCTTCCAACGAATTCTCCGACTTGAAAAACCGCATGCCGCCAGTCGCGGTCAACCTTGATGTCAGGTCGAACGACACTTCACCAAACGCAGCTTCATCGCGATCCTGTCGCTGTTGCGCCGTCAGCCAGATGGTGTCGGGGAAACCCGTGACCTCAAGCGACGAGGCCAGGTTGTCGACAAGATAACGCTGGTAGATGTCGTGGCCCTGGCGTTGCCAGAACAGACCGGCGACCATCCGCAGGCGATTTTCCTGGGGCGATGTCAGTCGCAATTCATGGCTGGCCATCGTGTAGCCGTCCTTCGCATTGATGTGCTGGGACGGATTGATGAATGCACCGTTGTCGTCGACGAAGTAAGCACCGTAGCCAAGGCCGGGCTGGTCGTACCAATAGCCGTAGTCGCTGTAGTCGGCCTGCGAATCGACCTGGCGACCCAGGTGCGAGTAAGCGTAGACGAGGTCGAAATTGCCGACCTTGCCCTCCACCGTCAGCGCCGCCTGCGTCCAGTGGTCATTGGAATGCTCGGGGTAGAAGTGGGTCACCGCAAGGTCCCCCACCGACGGGTCGTAACCGGTGCTGCCGTTGGCGTCCTGGCGCTGGCCCATGATCTGCGGGGTCACCGACCAGTTGTCGTTGAGGTCGATCTTCAACGCCGCGCGGGCACCAATGGTGTTTGCCCAGTTGTAGTTGTCCTTCGCCCGACCGGCGTTGTCGATGGTGATCCCCGAGGTCGGGAACGTCCGCGTGCCGAAGACGTTGTCGACGTAGCCGGCATCATGCTTCTGCCAGCCGACCAGCCGGATCGCCGCACTTGGCGACAACGGCGCGTTGACGAAACCCTCGATCACATGGCCGGTGCCGCCGCCATCGATCGTGTTCGCCTCGACCGCATAGCCGGAAGAAAACGCGCTCTTGTCGGGTTTGTTGGTGATGATGCGGACGGTGCCCGCCTGCGAACTGGCGCCGTACAGCGTGCCCTGCGGGCCGGCGAGCGCCTCGATGCGCTGGACGTCGTAGATGTGGACGTCCAGCGAGCCCTCGACCGTGGTGATCGGTTGCTCGTCCAGGTACATGCCCACGCTGGGCTGGGATCCCGAATGGTTGCCATCGCCGCCGCTGGCGACACCGCGCATGTACACCTGGGCGAAACCCGGCCCGGAGAACACGCCGCCACCGACCGTGCCGTAGGACAGGCTGGGCAGCAGCTTGGCGTAATCGGAGAAACTCAGCACGTCCTGCTGCTTGAGCTTCTGCTCGCCCAGCACCTGCACGCTGATCGGCACCTTCTGCAGGTTCTCGACGCGCTTCTGCGACGTCACCGTGATGGTATCCAGGGTGTGCGTGGCTGTTGCGGCCTGGTCGGGCGTAGGTACGGGCGGCGCCGCCGCGGGCTCGGTTGGCGTGGTCTGTGCCCATGCCATGGAGCAGCACGCAATGTAGATCGCCGCGGTAAGCGGTAGTCTGGTCAAGCGCGACGTGCGCGGGTGTTGCGTTGCCTGTGCCCTCGGTTGCATTGCATCTTCCCCCATCGGTGTTTACGAGCGTCGAGGCCTGATGCGTCAGGCCGGTGTCTGGAGTGGTTGCGGATATGCGTCGAGCACAGGCCCCAGCGCCTGTTCCAACGATTTCAGCCATGGCTCGTAATGCCGCCAGTGGTCGATGCCTTCGCGGAAGATCGGCCGGCGCACCTGCTCGGAGCTGGCGGTGCGCACGGGCCGCTCGTTCTCGAAGAAGCGCAGGCACTGCTCCTCGAAGGGAAGTGAGCAGTAGTCGAGCAGCTGCCTCACCTGTGTCCCGGTGTCGGCGACCATCTGTTCGTAGAAGACGCGATGGATGCGACCTGGCTGGACCTCGTCGAAATGCGCCATCAGCGTGACGTAATCCCGGTAATAGCGGCCAAGGTCGACGAGGTCGTAGGTGAAGGTCTGTCCCAGCGCGAAGTATTGCTTGAAGGCCGAAAAGCAGCACGCCATCGGATGTCGCCGCGCATCGATGATCCGTGCGTTGGGCAGGATCAGGCGGATGAGGCCGACGTGCGCGAAGTTATTCGGCATCTTGTCGATGAAGAACGGTGCGGATGTCTTGCGGTGGATGCGCGTGCGCTCCAGGTAGCGCTCGCCCAGCTCGCGCAACTGCTCCGCATCGAGCGTGGCGACGGCGTCGTGGTAGGTCCTGGCGTCCGCACCGGCCTGGCGACGCAGCGTTCGCGTCATCGTCATGAGCTCGGGCAGCTCCATCGTGCCTTCGACCAGGCTGTGGCTGGACAGGATCTGCTCGATCAGCGTGGAACCGGCGCGCGGCAGGCCGACGATGAAGATCGGATCCGGCGCCGATGCACCCGCGCCGACTCGCTGCGCGAAGAAATCAGCCGTGTACAGGTCTTTCGCCTGTTGCATCCGCGCGCCGGTGTCGTCGGCGCTGTAGGGACTCCTATTGCGCCGCAGGGTGTTGCCCCGCTGGTAGTGGACGAAGGATTCCTGGAACTCCTCCCCGTCCTCGAGCGCCTTGGCCAGCGCGAATTCGAAGTGCTGGCGGTGCTCGTCGCCAAGGTCGGCGCGCGCGAGTTGCGCCCGCATCGCCCCGACATCGTCCATGGTGAAGCGGAAGGTCTTCAGGTTGGCCAGGCTCCACCAGGCGTCGCCGAAGCCCGGCTCGAGCGCGCTGCTGCGTCGGTACGCCGCGATCGCCTGCTCCTGCCGCCCGGCAGTTTTCAGGGCATGGCCATAGCTCAGCCAGATCCTGGCGTGGCCGGGGTATTGGGCCAGCAGCGCGTCGTAGATGTCGATGGCCGGCAGGTAGTCACCGGTCCGGCACAGGATCACCGCCTTCAGGTTCCTGTAGGCGGGATTGCGCGGGTCCTTGCGGAGCAGGTGCTCGACCTCGGCCAGGGCTTCGGCGGCGCGATTGCCACGGTTGAGGACGAGTGCATGGTGATGGCGGGCCGCGTCGAAATCCGGCGCCAGGGCGATGCAGCGCGCCAGCAACGCCTCGGCATCGTCGTCGCGTCCCAGCCGCGCTGCCAGTTCGGCCAGCATGCGGATCGCGGCGACGTCGGTCGGCGCCTTTTTCAGGTGCGCGCGCAGCAGGGACTCGGCGTCGGGGATACGGTCCTCGCACAAGGCCGTGGCGGCGGCGAG
>JBBRHT010000017.1:0-15257 GCA_038222295.1 Lysobacterales bacterium | reverse complement strand
CAGCAGCAGCAGGACCAGCGGCAGCGCGATCACGTGTAGTGCGAAGAAACGACCCAGCGTCGCATCCGCGGGCAGGTAGTCGCCCATGATCCATTCGGTCAGGCCCTGCCCGATCACCGGGATGGCGCCGAACAGCGAGATGATCACCTTGGCGCCCCAGAACGACATCTGGCCCCACGGCAGCACGTAGCCCATGAAGGCTTCGGCCATCAGCACCAGGTAGATGACCATTCCGAGCAGCCACACCAGCTCGCGCGGTTTCTGGTAGCTGCCGTACATCAGCCCGCGGAACATGTGCAGGTAGACGACGATGAAGAACAGCGACGCGCCGGTCGTGTGCATGTAGCGGATCAGCCAGCCCCACTCCACGTCGCGCATGATGTATTCGACCGACGCGAATGCCTGGTCCGCCGCCGGCTTGAAGTGCATCGTCAGGAAGATGCCGGTCACGATCTGGTTGACCAGCACCAGCATCGCGAGCGAGCCGAAGTAGTACCAGATGTTGAAGTTCTTCGGCGCGTAGTACTCGGTCATGTGCTTGCGATACGCGGGGACCATGCCCGGTGCACGCGCGTTGACCCAATCCATGACGTTGCCGGCGGTACGGGTGATGACATTCGCCATGGCTTACGCAGCTCCCGTGCTGGTGGATGACCCGGGATCGACACCGATGACGATCATCGTGTCGCTTTCATAATTGTGCGGCGGCACGAGCAGGTTGAATGGCGCCGGAACCCCGTCGTAAACGCGACCAGACATGTCGTAGCGCGATTTGTGGCAGGGGCAGAAATAGCCGCCTTTCCAGTCCGGATCGAACGGCTCGGGCTTGATTTCGGCGACCATCTCCGGCACGCAACCCAGGTGCGTGCAGATGCCGACAAGCACGGAGATTTCCGGCTTGATCGACCGATAGTGGTAGTCGCCCTTGAGCACGTAGCCCGGCTGCTGGTCGGCGTTGGCCGACTTGGGATCGCGCAGGCGCGAGTCCAGGGTCGGCAGCACGTCCAGCATCTGCTTGGTGCGCTTGACGATCCAGATCGGCTGTCCGCGCCACTCCAGGACGATGCGCATGCCGTCCTGCAAGGCGCTGATGTCCTGCTTCACCGGCGCGCCAGCCATCTTGGCCTTCGCACTCGGGTTCCAGGACTTGATGAACGGAACCGCGACGAAACCGACCCCCACCGCTCCCACCACGGCCGTGGTCGCAGTCAGGAACCGCCGCCGGCCCTGGTTGATCGGCTGATCCCCCAGGCGCTCTTCGACCGCATCATTGCCCATCAGGCACTCCGCAAGAATTCAATAGTCAGGCGGGTTGCCGGTAGCGCGCTTGCGCAGCAACCGACACCGCAAAGACGGGGAAGTGTAACGGAAGGCTGAATCGACCGACAACGTTTCCGCACCCGATTGTCGATCGGGCCAGGCGGACCCCCTCAGCGCGCGGCGAAGCTGCTGCCCCGGTAGCGCTGCGCCAGCAGGCCCACCCGCTGGACGTAGCGTCGGGTCTCGCTGTAGGGCGGTACGCCCCTGTATTTGTCGACCGCCCCCTCGCCCGCGTTGTAGCCGGCGGCGGCCAGGGCCAGGTCGCCATTGAAGCGCTTGAGCAGGAAAGCCAGGTACTGCACCCCGCCGCGGATGTTCTGCCCGGCGTCGAAGGGGTTGCCGACGCCGAACCGCCGGGCGGTGGCCGGCATCAGCTGCATCAGCCCCTGGGCGCCGACCCGCGACAGCGCATTGGGCCGGAAGGCGGACTCGGCATGGATGATGGCGCGCACCACCGCTTCCTCGACGCCGTAATCGCGCGATGCCGCGGCGATTTCGGTGCGGTAGGCATCGGTGTTCAGGCGGATGCTGGAGAAATTGACCTGCGGGGATGCCGCGCAGGCGTAGCAGGTCTCCATCTCGAAGATGGGATATTCGAGCCGGCTGACCGTCACGTTGGCCACGCCACGCGGCCGGCGATTGCTGAAATTGCGCACGCCCCGTGCATCGACATAGGAAAACGTCGTCGAAGCGCCCATGCGCAGGAAACGGGGACGCCTCGGGGCACTGTCCGCCGCCGGCGATACTCTGGGAGTGATTCCGGCGGTGGTTCCGTTTGCCGTCATGACGCTGCCGGACGCGGCCGAAGGAATGCGGGCCGTCGCGGGCGGCGGCTGGTAGGCCTGGGTCCTGTAACTGCTCACGATCGCACAGCTGGCACCGGCGATGCGCCTGCTGGAATAGCTGCGGACCCCGTCGCCACTGTCGCAGCGGAAGACGGTACCGGCGACGGCAGGGGCCGCCGCCAGCAGGCAGATCAACATCAGGATCACCCGGCCCCCGTTCATGGGGGCGACGTTACCGCCGGGCTTCAACCTTGACAAGCACTTGATCTGTATGAAGGTCACGTTCGCCGACATCCGGTCCTTGCGGCCCGGATACACTGCGCGCCCGGCGCGGACTCCCCACCGCCCTCCCGGATTCACCCATGACGACATCCAGTTTCCCCGCCGTGCCTCCCGTCCCATTGGCATCCTTCGACGAGGCGCCGCCGGCGCCGCGCGGAAAGGTCTTCATCAAGACCCACGGTTGCCAGATGAACGAATACGACTCCTCGCGCATGGCCGATGTCCTGCTGGCCTCCGAAGGCATGGAGCTCACCGCCAACGTCGAGGAAGCGGACGTCATCCTGGTCAACACCTGCTCGATCCGCGAGAAGGCGCAGGACAAGGTCTTCAGCCAGCTGGGTCGATGGAAGGCGCTGAAGGACGGCGACCGCCCGGTCCTGATCGGCGTGGGCGGCTGCGTGGCCTCCCAGGAAGGTGCGGCGATCCTCGACCGCGCGCCCTACGTCGACCTGGTGTTCGGCCCGCAGACGCTGCATCGCCTGCCCGAGCTGATCCGGGCACGCCGCGACACCGGCAAGTCGCAGGTCGACATCAGTTTCCCGGAGATCGAGAAGTTCGACCGCCTGCCCGAGCCGCGCGCCGACGGCCCCAGTGCCTTCGTCTCGATCATGGAAGGCTGCTCGAAATACTGTTCGTTCTGCGTCGTCCCCTATACGCGCGGGGAGGAAGTCAGCCGGCCGTTCGAGGACGTGCTGGTCGAGGTCGCGCAACTGGCCGCGCAGGGCGTGCGCGAAGTCAACCTGCTCGGCCAGAACGTCAACGCCTATCGCGGCCCGATCGCTTCGGTCGACGGCGGACCGGGCGACGAGTTCGCCGATCTCGCCCTGTTGATCCGCGCGGTCGCCCAGATCGACGGCATCGGCCGGATCCGCTTCACGACATCGCATCCGCTGGAGTTTTCCGACTCGCTGATCGAGGCCTACCGCGACGTCCCGCAGCTGGCCGATTACCTGCACCTGCCGGTGCAATCGGGCTCCGATCGCGTGCTGTCGGCCATGAAGCGGGGCTACACCGCGCTGGAGTTCAAGCAGAAGATCCGCAAGCTGCGCGCCGTGCGGCCGGGCATCTCGGTGTCATCGGATTTCATCGTCGGATTTCCTGGTGAAACCGATGCCGATTTCGACAGGACGATGAAGCTGATCGAGGACATCGGCTTCGACCAGTCGTTCTCCTTCATCTATTCGCGCCGCCCCGGAACGCCCGCGGCCGACCTGGCCGACGACACGCCGGCGCAGGTCAAACATGCGCGGCTGCAGCGCCTGCAGGCCCACGTGAGCGCACATTCCGCGACGATCTCGCAGGCCATGGTGGGCAGCGTCCAACGCATCCTTGTCGAGGGACCGTCAAAGCGCGACGCGGGTGAGTTGACCGGCAAGACAGAGAACATGCGGTCGGTCAATTTCATTGGAGACGCGCGCATGGTCGGACAGTTCGTCGGCGTCGTGATCACCCAGGCAATGAGCAACTCATTGCGCGGGCGCGTGGTGCAGGCGACGACCTAGTCCAGGCGCTTGCGGAAGCGCAGGATCGCCGCGAGCATCATCACCGTGGTGAACACCAGCAGTGCCACCACGTCCGGCCACAGCGTCAGCAGGTCGGCGCCGCGCAGCATGACCCCGCGGATGATGCGCAGGAAGTGCGTCAGCGGCAGCACTTCGGCCAGCCACTGGATCGCCACCGGCATCCCGTCGAAGGGAAACATGAACCCCGACAGCAGGATCGACGGCAGGAAGACGAAGAACGTCATCTGCATCGCCTGGAATTGCGATTGCGCCTTGGTCGAGATCAGCAGTCCGAGCGTCAGGTTGGCGACGATGAGCAGCACCGAGGCCAGGTAGACGTCGAGCAGCGCTCCGCGCACGGGGACCTGGAACACCCAGACACCAAGCGCCAGCACGACGGTCGTCTGCAGCAGGCCGATCACGATGTACGGAAGCACCTTCCCGACCATCAGCTCCGTGCGGCTGAGCGGCGTGGCGATCAGCATCTCCAGGTTGCCGCGCTCGCGTTCGCGCACGATCGCGACGCCGGTGAACAGCACCATCGTCATGGTCAGGATCACCCCGATCAGGCCGGGGACGATATTGACCGCCGAGCGTCGTTCGGGGTTGTAGAACGCGACCACGCTGACCGGGTTCACCGTGGCCTGGTCCGGACCCAGGCGCCGTTGCGTGGCAGCTTGCGCTGCGACCGGGGCAGTGCTGTCCAGCGGCATCTGCGCCAGTTGCATCGCCGCGCTCTGGACGATGGTATCGCTGCCGTCCACCAGCACCTGCACGGCTTCGCGACCCTCGATGCGACGCCTGTCGAAATCGTGCGGGATCGCGACGCCGATGCTGATCGTCCCGCGCTGCAGCAGCGCCATCAGGTCCTGCGGGGTACGTGCGGGCGCGACCGGACGGATGACGCCGGTCGCGAGCATGTCCATGACCATCGCGCGCGAGGCGGACGTGCCGGCCTCGTCGGCGATCGCCGCGGGCAATCCGCGCAGGTTGAGGTTGATCGCGAATCCGAACAGCACCAGCTGCATGACCGGGATGCCGAGGATCATCGCCAGGGTCACGCGGTCGCGGCGCAGCTGTCGCAGTTCCTTGACGACGACCGCCAGCATGCGGCGCATGTTCATGCCGCGCGCTCGCGTGGCCGCGGGTTGGCATCGCCGCGATGCCGCGTCACGGCGACGAAGACATCCTCCAGGTTCGGTGACGCGGCCTCCACCTGCGCCGGCATCCCTGCGGCGGCGAGCGCGTCGCTGACGCGCGTCGCGATGTCGCCACTGTCATCGGCGAGAATCCGCAACGCATTGCCCACCTGGGCGACGCTCAGCACGCCCGGCAAGCGTTCCAGGATTGCGTGCGCGCGCCTTGGCTGTGCGACATGGACGACGGCGGTGCGGCCCTTGATCGAATCCGCCAGTGCGGTCGGCGTGCCATCGGCCACCAGCACTCCATGATCGAGGATCGCCAGCCGATGGCATCGCTCGGCTTCGTCCATCAGGTGGGTAGACACCAGGATGGTGGTGCCGCCATCGATCAGCTGGAAGAGGTTCTCCCAGAAATCGCGGCGCGATTCCGGATCGACGGCGCTGGTCGGCTCGTCCAGGAACAGCAATTCGGGCGAGTGCACGACCGCGCCGGCAAGCGCGAGGCGCTGCCTCTGGCCACCGCTGAGGGTGCCGGCGAGCTGTCGCTCCATGCCCTGGAAGCGGTACTGCGCGATTAATGCATCGACGCGCGCGACGGCGTGCGTGCGCGGGACATCCTGGACTGCCGCGAGGAACTCCAGGTTCTCGCGTACGGTGAGGTCTTCGAACAGGGAGAAACGCTGCGTCATGTATCCGATTCGACGCCGCAGCGCCTCCGCCTGGCGCGGCACCTGCAGTCCCAGCACCTCGATCTCCCCGGCGGTCGGCGTCAACAGGCCGAGCAGCATGCGGATGGTGGTCGACTTGCCCGAGCCGTTCGGGCCAAGAAAACCGTAGACCTGCGCCTTGGGAACGCGCAGGTCGACATGATCGACAGCCACCAGGTCGCCGAATCGCTTCGTCAATCCGCGCGCCTGGATGGCGAGATCCATGGACGCGGCATCGGGTCCGTTTACCGGCTCCATTGCGCCTGCACCGGCAGCCCCGCCGGAAGCCGCGCCGCATCGCGCCCGAGTTGCACTTCGGCCAGGTAACTCAGCCGCGCCGCATCGGCGCCGAACAGCGCGTAGTAGGGAGTGAAGCTGGGTTCGCTGCGCACGCTGCGGACGTGGCCAACGAATGGATCGGCGACTCCTTCGACCTGCACGCGCACGCTATCGCCGACGTGCACCCGGGCACGCTGCTGTTCGGGCACGTAGATGCGTGCGTATGGCGCCGGCCCCACCAGCAGGACCGCCAGCGGCGCGCCGACCGGTGGCTGGTCGCCGAGTTTGTACGGAAGGCTGTCGACGACCGCATCGCGGGCTGCGGTCACATCGAGCTTCCGAAGCGTCACGACCTGGGCAGCGGCCTGGGCCTCGGATGCCTGCAATGCCGCCACGCCCTGCCCGACCTGTTCGCTGCGGGTGCCGTGTTCGAGTTCGGCAAGCGCCGCCTCGGCGACCCCTACCTGCGCCTGTGCGTTGCCGGCGGTCGCGCGCGCGCGATCGACATCGGCGGCAGCCACCAGCTGCCTGCGCCCCAGTGGCATCAGCCGCGCGAAGTACGCCTGCGCATCGCGCGCCTGCGCCTGCGCGGCAGCCAGTTGCGCACGCGCCTGGGCGATCGCCTCCACCCGGGGACCGGCACGCAACTCGGCAAGTGCTTCGCGTTGTTGCCGGGCCTGCGCCTGGACAGCCTGCGTCGTGGCCAGCGTGCGTGTGTCTTCCAGTCGCAGCAGCAACTGCCCGGCACGGACGCGCTCGCCCTCGCGCACCGCAACCGCGATCACGCGCTCCGACGCAGGCGCCGGCACCGTGATCCGGTCGTATTCCAGCGTGCCCAGGGCCTGGCTCGATGGCTCGGTGCAACCCGCCGACGCCATGGCCACCAGCAACGCCAGCGCGAAGCGGCGGAATCCGGCGAGTGGGCGAACGTCATGCATGGTGGGCTCCTGGATCGCCGAGGGCCAAGCCGTCGTCGAGCAGTGCGATGGTGTGTTCGCGCATCGCGTCCGCGTCGATGTCGTCGGCCTGGAACATCTGTCGCCAGATCGGCGCTCCGGCAGCAGGGAAGAGGGTCAGCCCCACCAGCGACACCACCAGCAGGCGCGGATCGAGCCGAGGGTTCATCTCGCCATCGCGCTGCGCCTGCGCGAAGCGCGCCGCCATCGCACGCGGGATTACCGGCGCGACGCGATCCACCACCAGCGAGCGCAACGCCCCGCCTTCGCACAGCACTTCGCGCACCCACAGCGCGGGCAGCCACGGATAGCGGGCGATGGCCTCGTCCATGCCCCTGACGAAGGCGGCCACCTGCGCGGCGATGTCGCCATCGGCGCGTTGCAGCGACGCCCGCACGGTGTCCAATGCGGCGACCATGCGCTCCTGCATGACGGCTTCCTGCAGTTGCGACTTGTCGCCGAAGTAGTAATGCACCAATGCCGGGTTGACGTTGGCTTCGCGGGCGATGCTGCGCAGCGACGTTGCGCCGATGCCGATCCGCGAGTAACAGGCGACGGCCGCATCGAGCAGACGCTCGCGCTGGTCGGGCCCGTCGCCGGCCGGTCGACCGGCCCGCCGTGGCTGGGATTTGCGTGGGGAGGCATGGTCCATGCCATATTTAATTACATGTTTAATTAAATATGCAAGCCCAAGCGTCCGGGAGGCTTTCTTTGCGATTGGCGGCATGCCGTAGCAAGCTTGGGCGCCGCGCCTGCGCGCGCAGAACTGAAGACAGCCCCCGATGCCTTCAAGTACCCGGTCAGCCGCGTCCAGCGCGGAATTCGTCCTCGACCCACCCGACGCGGAGCGCCTGGCCAATCTCAGTGGTCCCTTCGACGCGCACCTGCGCCTGCTCGAATTGCGCCTGGGCGTGGAGATCGCCAATCGCGGGAACATCTTCCGCATCACCGGCTCGAAGGCCGACGTCGCCAGGGGCGAACGGGTGCTGCGCACGCTCTGGGACGACACCGCCGACGAGACACTGTCCCCGTCGTCGATCCACCTGCGGCTTGCCGAATGCGAAGCGGCGGCAACGCCGAGCAGCGACGTCGAACCGCAGGAGGTGACGATCAAGGTCAACCGCGGCACGGTCCGCGGTCGCGGCGCCAACCAGGCGCGGTACCTGCACGCCATCGCCACGCATGACATCAATTTCGGCATCGGCCCAGCCGGCACCGGCAAGACCTTCCTCGCGGTCGCCATGGCAGTCGAAGCGCTGAACGAATCGCGCGTGCAGCGCTTGGTGCTGGTGCGTCCGGCTGTGGAAGCCGGTGAAAAACTGGGCTTCCTGCCCGGCGACCTCAGCCAGAAGGTCGATCCCTACCTGCGGCCGCTCTACGACGCGCTCTACGAGATGCTCGGCGTCGAAAAGGTCATCAAGCTGCTGGAAAAGAACGTCATCGAGATCGCCCCGCTGGCGTACATGCGCGGGCGCACGCTCAACGATGCCTTCGTGATCCTCGATGAGGCGCAGAACACCTCGATCGAGCAGATGAAGATGTTCCTGACCCGCATCGGTTTCGGCTCCACGGCGGTCGTCACCGGCGACATGACCCAGATCGACCTGCCCAAGCACCAGAAATCCGGACTGAGGGACGCCGTCGAGGTGCTGCGTGGCGTCGAAGGCATCAGCTTCACCTTCTTCGAGTCGCGCGACGTCGTCCGCCATGCGCTGGTGGCGCGGATCGTCAACGCATACGAAGCACGCGATGCTCACGATGCGGAAACAGGGCCGGCGTAGCATGTGCACGGTGCGCCGTTCAAATTCCCGCTGGTGGCCATGTTTCCGTTGCCCGTATCGCCCATGTCGCTGATGCTCCCCACGCAATGACGCAGGGTCCCGTCAGCCTGGATGTCTCCGTCGGCTATGCCGTGCCGCGTGCCGGGCTCCCGGCGTCGGCGAGCTTCCGCAAGTGGATCGCAGCGGCGTTGCAGAGCCGGATCCGCGAGGCCGACCTCGCCGTGCGCCTGGTCGGTGCACGCGAGGGACGCGCCCTCAACCGGCATTACCGGGGCAAGGATTACGCGACCAACGTGCTGAGTTTCCCTGCCGAAACCGACGAGGTGAAGCTGCCGAAGGGCGTCACCATGCCGCTGCTTGGCGACCTGGTGCTTTGCGCGCCGGTCATCGCCCGCGAGGCTCGCGAGCAGAAGAAACCCCTGATGGCGCATTACGCCCACCTCACCGTGCACGGCACCCTGCACCTGCTCGGCTGGGACCATGGCGACGACCGCGAGGCGGAGTGCATGGAGCAGCTCGAGCGCGAGATCCTGGCCGGGATGGGCGTCGAGGATCCCTATGTCGAGCGCTGAAACGGCCATCGTCGGTCGTCCGATGCGGACTGGCGGCCACCGTTTTCATTGGATGGCGTCCGCCGCGCGCTAGACTTCCCCCGCCCGCCCCAGGGCGCCTGCACGAACAAGATGTCCGAGGACGACACCAGCAACCCCCCTCCCGAGCGCCCGCCGGAACGACGCTCGTGGCTGGACCGTATCGGCTCGATGCTGTCCGGCGAGCCGTCCACGCGCGAAGACCTGGTCGAGTTGCTGCGCGATGCGCAGGGCGATGGGCTGATCGCGGCCGACACCCTGCGCATGATGGAAGGTGCCATCGCCGTGTCCGACATGACTGTCGGCGACGTGATGATCCCGCGCGCGCAGATGGTCGCCCTGTGCGCCGACGATGCCTTCGTCGACCTGCTGAAACAGGTCGTCGAGTCCGGACATTCGCGATTCCCGGTGCACGGCGAGGATCGCGACGAGGTCCTGGGCATCCTGCTGGCCAAGGACCTCCTGCGTGGCGTCGTCGCCGACTACGACCATGTGCATCCCGGCAATGTCCGCGAACTGCTGCGGCCGGTGATCCTGATCCCCGAGTCGAAGCGGCTGAACGTGCTGCTGCGCGAATTCCGCCAGTCGCGCAACCACATGGCGATCGTCATCGACGAGTACGGCGGCGTCGCCGGGCTGGTCACCATCGAGGACGTCCTGGAGCAGATCGTCGGGGAGATCGACGACGAGCACGATGAAGCCGAGGACACCACCGCGCTGATCGCCGCCCAGGCCGATGGCCATTACGCCGTCGATGCGCTGACACCCATCGCGGATTTCAACGAGCGTTTCGGCGCGGATTTCGACGATGACGAGTACGACACCATCGGTGGCCTGATCACCGCTGCGATCGGGCACCTGCCCGAGGCCGGCGAGGAGCTGACGCTCGGGCGCTTCAGCTTCCGGATCGCGCGCGCCGACGCGCGGCGACTGCATGCACTGCATGTCAGCGTGCATGCCGATCATTAGCCGCTTTCAATGGCTGTCGGGACTGCTGTTGGTGCTGCTTGCCGGCACGGCGGCAGCGCAGGTCGCCGCGCCAGTGCCCACATCCCCGTCCCTGCCCGCAAGCGCGGCAGGCACGACGCCCGCGTTGCGTATCGGCGTGATGACCATGCTGCCGGGCCTGGTCTTCTGGGAGCGCTTCGGCCATGACGCCCTGATCGTCGACGATCCTTCGCGTGGCGAGGCGATCTCCTACAACTTCGGGTTCTTTGATCCGTCCGAGCCGGATTTCCTGTCGCGCTTCATCCACGGACATATGCGCTACCAGCTGGTCGCGCTGCCGCTGCGCGATGACCTGGCCTACTACCGCGAGGTCGGGAGGGGGGTCTCGGTGCAGTGGCTGCACCTGGCGCCGGCGCAGGCCGCGGAGTTGGCCGACTCGCTGGCGGAAAACGCGCGTCCGGAAAATGCGCGCTACAACTACGACTACTTCACCGACAACTGTTCCACGCGCGTCCGCGACGCCGTCGATCGCGCGCTCGCGGGCCGCCTGCACGAGCAACTGGCGGCGCGGTCGCGGGGCAACACCTATCGCAGCGAAGCAGTGCGCCTGGCGTCCCCGGCGCCGTTGATGTGGCTGGGGTTCGATATCGGCCTTGGACCATTCGCCGACGTTCCTCTGGCACGTTGGCAGGAAGCATTCGTCCCGATGCGCCTGGCCGACAGCCTGCGCGAGGCGACCGCATCCGACGGCCGTCCGCTGGTCGACTCCGAGCAGCAACTGCTGCCGCACCGGATCGCGCCGGAACCAGCGGAATACGCGCGACCCTGGTGGCCGTGGCTGCTGTGGGGCGTGGCGGCCGCGATCGCCCTGGCGGTGCTGGGCCGGCGTTCGCCGCGCGCCCTGGCCGCCATCTCGATGCTCTTCTGGACGGCCTGCGGACTGCTCGGCGCGCTGATGCTGTTCATCTGGTTCGGCACCGCGCATCGTGCCGGCTGGGCGAACCAGAACCTGCTGCTGTTCAATCCGCTCTGCCTGCTGCTCCTGCCTGGCGGGTGGCGCATCGCCCGAGGCCGCAATGGCGGGACGGTGTTCGACGGCGTGCTGCGCCTGGTGGTTGCCTGCGCCCTGTTCGCCTGGATCATGCGATGGCTGCCGTTCCCGGAACAGGACAACACGCACTGGATCGCACTGCTGCTGCCGATCCACCTGGCCATTTCCTCGACGCTGCGGCGTCGCTTGTAGCCCACCGCCGCTCCGGGGGACGATGCGCCGATGAACGAAACCGACACGCCCCTGCCAGCCTGCGTCATCAACTGCGCGGTCTACGACCGGCAGGGAAATCGCCGCGACATCACCCTGGACCAGATCAGCGACGTGCTGGCCGTGGACGACGGCAGCTTCGTCTGGGTCGGCATGCACGAACCAGGCGAAGGCCTGCTGGACAAGCTCCAGGAGGAGTTCGGCCTGCATGACCTGGCCATCGAGGATGCACAGCACGCGCACCAGCGACCCAAGATCGAGGCCTACGGCGATTCGTTGTTCGTGGTGATGCATACGGCCCAGGTCGACGAGGGCCATATCCGCTTCGGCGAAACCTACGCATTCCTGGGCCAGCGTTACCTGGTCACCGTGCGGCATGGGGCATCGCTGTCCTATGCGCCCGTCCGCGCGCGCGTGGAGCGCGAGCCGGAACTGCTGTCGCTGGGCCCGTCCTACGGGCTCTACGCCATCCTGGATTTCATCACCGACCATTACCTCCCGATCGCGACGGAGTTCGGTGAGGAGCTCAACCAGCTCGAGCAGGACATCTTCGCCGAGTCCTACCGGCGCCAGACCATCATCAAGTTGTACGAGCTCAAGCGCGAGCTCACGCAACTGCGCCTGGCCGTCGCGCCGATGCAGGACATCCTGTCGCAACTGACGCGCATGCACAGCGACCTGATCCCGAAGGAAGTCCGCCCGTATTTCCGCGACGTGCTCGACCACGCCCTGCGCGTCAACGAGTCCACGGACACGATGCGCGAGATGCTGACGGCGGCGATGAGCGTCAACCTGTCGCTGGTGACGATCGCCCAGGGCGAAATCGTCAAGAAGCTGGCTGGTTGGGCAGCGCTCCTGGCGGCGCCGACGCTGATCACGAGCTGGTATGGGATGAACTTCCACCACATGCCAGAACTCAGCGGCCGGTACAGTTATTACGTGATGATCGGGATCGTCGCCGTCGTCTGCATCGCGCTGTATCGCTACCTGCGCAAGGTGCAGTGGCTGTAGGGCATCCCGAGCAGCCAGGGAATTGGCAAGCGTGTTTCAAGGCGCGCGGCGGCGCGGCGGGAATGATCGAGCCCAGGGTTTCCAGGCGGCGCGCCCGAACTCAGCGGCCGCTTCAGCTATTAACGTGATGATCGGGATCGTCGCCGTCGTCTGCATCGTGCTGTATCGCGACCTGCGCAAGGTGCAGTGGCTGTAGGAAATGACCTGTAGTCGGCGCGGGCGCGTTGCAGCGCGCGGCGACGCGGCCGACACGGTGGTGGCTACTACTCCAGCCGGCGCCGCTGCGTCAGCGGGTCGGCGTGTCGTCCCAGCCGCCATGCTTGCGGCGGTCCTTGCCCTTGCGCCGGTCTTCCTTGGTCAGGTCGAAGCGGATCTCGTCCCGCCGGTCGGACGTCTTGCGGCGATCGTTGCCGCTACGCCGGTCAGGCCCGCGATAGCGCTCGGGCTGGGTGAACACGTTCGACATGGCCTTTCCCCTGCCCCCGCCCCGCGGATTGGACCCTGGCGGCGACTCGCCAAGCTTCCAGTGGCAGGCTGGACCGGCGAATGGCTCCTGTAAAGGAGCCGCGCCTCCCCCGCCAGCCGGCACAAGGGGTCAATGTCGGATATGTGATCTGCGTCGCACATTTGCCCTGTTCATCACAAGATCGGGGGTATGAAGGCGCTGCGAATTTTCAATTGCCCTGCGCAATCGTGAATACGCCCACCTTTCCAACCTCTTCCGGTGATGCATATGGACATGAAGTTGCCCCAATCACGGCTGGCCAAGGCCATCGTCCTTTCAACCGCCCTGCTTGCCGGTGCCGTTTACGCCGACTGCCTCTGCCACGGCACGGTGACCGTCAAGAAGTTCTACGACGCCAACGCCAACGGGGTGCACGACCCCGGCGAACCACGTCTGGCCGGCTGGAACATGACCCTGGAGTCGGCAAGCAAGCTTTACAGCTCGACCAAGCCGACCAATGCGTACGGCTATGCCAGCTTCGGGTCCCTGCTGCCAGCAAATGATTATTCGATGCGGGAAGCCACGCCACTGCAAACCAACTGGGTGCAGTCGTCACCGCATGACGCGCAAGGCAACCCGATCAATCCGCAGACCGGCATCCACGTCGTTGCTGGCACCACCGCACAGCTTTCATTCGGCAATTACTGCACCAAGCCCAGCGGCGGTCGCACTCCGGGATACTGGAGCAACAAGAACGGCCTCAACACGCTGATGGACGGCGGCAGTCTGGCGCCGGAGTTCACCCTGCTGTCGAACCTCAACCTTCGCGACGTCAACGGCCTGGATTTCAACCCCACGAACTACCCGCAATTCCGCGCATGGCTGCTCGCCAGTACCGCCACCAACATGGCGTACAAGCTGTCCTCGCACCTGGCCGCGATGCAGCTGAACGTGGAAGCCGGCTTCGTCGATGGCAACCGGATCTACGCGCCATTTGGCGGCTCCGTCAACCAGCTGATGGCGTTGGCAAACAATTCGCTGCTCTCCGATCCGCTGACGCACCCGGGCAACCCCGAGCGCGCCTACCAGGAGCAGCTGAAGAACTGGCTGGACGCCCTGAACAACGAAGCCCCGGTCGTTTCTCCCGTGCCCTGCACCTACTCGTTCAATTGATCGCGCGAGCCGATTGCTGACACAAGCCCTGCCCGACACCGGGCGGGGCGCCAGCGGCAGGCGATAATGCCGCCATGCCGCTGACCGATACGCGCAGGGCCTTCCTGCAGATCCATGCCTGCGTCCTGCTGTGGGGATTCACGGCCATCCTCGGCAAGCTCATCACGCTGCCGGCCTTGCCGCTGGTGTGGTGGCGGATGCTGATCGTGGTCGCGGCGCTGGCGCTCGTCCCGCAGGTCTGGCGCGGAGTGCGCGCGATGTCGCGCAAGCTGCTGTTCTCCTACGCCGGCATCGGCGTGCTGGTGTCGCTGCACTGGCTGACCTTCTATGGCGCCATCAAGTTGTCCAACGCATCGGTCGGCGCGACCTGCATGGCATTGGCGACCGTGTTCACGGCGCTGATCGAGCCGAAGCTCGCCCATCGCAAATTCTCACGGCGGGAGCTGGCGCTCGGCATCGCGGTCCTGCCGGGCGTGGCACTGGTCGTCGGCGGCGTCCCGCACGGCATGCGGCTCGGCATCCTGGTCGGCACGATCTCGGCATTGCTCGTTGCCTGCTTCTCATCATTGAACAAGCGCCTGGTCGAACACGCGGATCCGCTCACGGTGACAGCCGTCGAGCTGGGCGCCGGGACACTGGCGATGACGTTGCTGGCGCCGGCGATGCCGTTCCTGTTCCCCGCGTTCGCCGGAACGCTGTTCGTGGTGCCGGGAACGCACGACGCCCTGTACCTGCTGGCGTTGTCGGTGCTGTGCACGCTGCTGCCTTTCACCTTGTCGCTGGTTGCGCTGCGCCACATGAGCGCGTTCGCCGCGCAGCTGGCGGTGAACCTGGAGCCGGTCTACGCCATCGTGCTGGCGATCCTGCTGCTGGGCGAGCAGCGCGAACTCTCGCCGGGCTTCTACGCCGGCGTGGCGATCATCCTGGGCGCGGTCGTGTTCTATCCTCTGGTCAGCCGTCCGCAGCGGCTGCGCGACCTGGACGTCCTGGCCACGGCGGAATCGCGGGACATCACGGAGTGATGCTCGCCCCGGCCGGTTTCGTGGCAGGCTAACGGCTTCTTCGGGACGGGATC
>JBBRHT010000016.1:0-15535 GCA_038222295.1 Lysobacterales bacterium | reverse complement strand
GCCATGACACCGCTGCCATCGATCAGTTCGCCGATGCGGGTCATCGCGACGCCAAGCCGTGTCGCGATCGCGGCGATGCCGTCGCGCTGCGACGGCGCGGCGGTGAAGCACAGTTCGTAGTCGTCGCCACCGCAGGCCTGCAGCACGCGTCGGGTTTCGGCGGTGAACATCGACCGCAGCGTCGGTGATGCCGGCAAGCCATCGATGTCGACACGTGCGGCGACGCCACTCGCGTCGCAGATGTGTCCCAGGTCCGCCAGCAACCCATCGGACAGGTCAATGCAGGAGTGCGCGAGCGCCGCCAGCGCGAGGCCGGCCTGGACGCGGGGTTCCGGCCGGTCTAGGCGCTCGCGCAGCGCTGGCTCGGCGGCACCGCCTGCGCGCCACTGCGCCAGCGCGGCACTGGCATCGCCCAGCGTGCCGGTGACCCACACGTCGTCACCAACGCGAGCGCCATCCCGGCGCAACACCTGCGTGGGCTCGACGAGGCCATGCACGGTCACGCAGATCGACAAGGGGCCGCGGGTGGTGTCCCCGCCGACCAGCGCGACGCCATGCAGGCCCGCAAGCGCCAGGAATCCATCGAGGAATCCATCCAGCCACGCCGGATCGGCATCGTGCATGGATAGCGACAGCGTGCACCAGGCCGGCTGTGCCCCCATCGCCGCGAGGTCGGACAGGTTGACCGCCAATGCCTTCCAGCCGATGTCCGCGGCTGTGGTCCCGGGCGGGAAATGCACGCCATCGTTGAGCGTATCGGTTGCAACGACCAGCAATTTCCCCGGCGGCATGCGCAGCAGCGCAGCGTCGTCGCCGATACCGAGGACGACGCCATCGCGGACAACGTCGACATGGCGCGCGCGCGACGCGATGCGCGCGATCAGGTCGAATTCGCCGCGCGCGCTCACCGTGGTCGCGCGGAGCTGAATTCCACCGCACGCCATGCGGCGGCCGCCTGGTCGAGGACGCCATTGACGTAGGTATGGCCGTGCTCGGATCCGAAGCGTTTGGTGGTGTCGATCGCCTCGTTGATCACGACGCGATAGGGCACGTCGGGGCGGTGCAACAGCTCATAGGCGGCGATGCGCAGGGCAGCCCGCTCGATCTGGTCGACTTCCTCGACGGTGCGATCGATGTAAACCGACAGCGCGGTGTCGAGTTCGCGATGGTGGCGCAACACGCCGCGCACCAGGTCCTCGAAATATTCCAGGTCGGCCACCTCATGCGCCTGTTCGTGCGCGAACTGGGCGATCAGGCTGTTGGCATCGCCGCCGGACACCTGCCAGGCGTAGATCGCCTGCAGGCCGCGCCGGCGCGCCCGCGAGCGCCGGACCGGATCAATGCCATCGCGACGCGGTGCGTGCTTCATGGCAACTGCTCCAGCAAATGCGCCATCTCGATCGCCACCAGCGCCACTTCCTCGCCCTTGTTGCCATGGCTGCCGCCCGCGCGTTGTTGCGCGTCGCCATGCGCCTCGACGGCGAGCACGCCATTGCAGACCGGCAGGCCGTAATCCAGCGACACGCGCATCAGGCCATCGGCGCATCCATCGGCCACGTGCTCGTAATGCCGGGTCTGGCCACGGATGACGCAACCCAGCGCAACCACGGCCACATGCGCGCTTGCGGCGGCAATGCGGGCGGCGGCCACGGGAATGTCCCAGGCGCCGGGCACGCGGATCACGTCGACCGCCGTGTCGGCGACGCCGTTGTCGACGAAGGCCTTGCGCGCGCCGGCCACCAGCGCATCGGTGATGCGGGGATTCCAGCGGCTGGCGACAATGGCGAAGCGGGCGCCTTCGGCGGCACGCAGGTCGCCTTCGTAATGCGGCATGGTCGGGTCGATCGGCAGGGAACGCCAGTTTAGCGCCTGCCCGCTCCGGTGGCGGTCATGGCGCCGACGACGGCTCCAGGTACTCGACGACTTCCAGTCCATAGCCGGCCAGGCCGACCTGTCGCCGCGGCGTGCCGAGCACCCGCAGCTTGCCCAGGCCCAGGTCGGCGAGGATCTGCGCGCCGGCACCATTGCGCCGCCATTCGGCGAACGCGCCGCCGCGGCGTGGCTCTTCGGGTTGTTCGCGGATCCGGGCCAGCAGTGCGTCGGCGCCCTGCGACTCGCCCAGCAGCACCAGCGCGCCGCGACCTTCCGCCGCGATCCGCGCCAGGACGTCGCCGACCGCCGGGCCGAAATCGGCGCGGCGCCAGTGCAGGGCGTCGGCGAGCGGATTCTGCATGTGCACCCGGACCAGGGTCGGCGTGTCGGCATCGGCGTCGCCACGCAGCAGCGCGAAATGCAGCGCATGGCTCAGGCGATCGCGATAGGTATGCAGCAGGAACGGTCCGTGCTCGGTGTCGATCGCGCGTGCGTCGACCCGCTCGATGGTGTGTTCGGTGGCCAGTCGATGCCGGATGAGGTCTTCGATCGATCCGATCTTCAGGCCTTGCTCGCGGGCGAAGACTTCCAGTTCCGGTCGGCGTGCCATCGAACCGTCGGGATTGAGGATTTCGACCAGGACGCCCGCGGGCTCCAGCCCCGCCAGCAATGCCAGGTCGCTGGCGGCCTCGGTATGTCCGGCGCGATTGAGCACGCCGCCAGGCTGCGCCTGCAAGGGGAAGATGTGTCCGGGCTGGGACAGGTCGCGCGCGCTGGCATCGGGCCTGACGGCCGTGCGGATCGTGTGCGCGCGGTCATAGGCGGAGATGCCGGTGGTGACGCCTTCGGCGGCCTCGATCGATACGGTGAAGTTGGTGCCGTGCGACGACGTATTGTCGCGCACCATCGGCGGCAGTCCGAGCTGCCGGCAGCGCTCGCGCGTCAGCGACAGGCACACCAGGCCGCGCGCATGCGTGACCATGAAGTTGATGTCCTGGGGGCGCACCATCTCGGCGGCCATGATCAGGTCGCCCTCGTTCTCGCGATCCTCGTCGTCGACGATCACCACCATGCGCCCCGCGCGCAATTCGTCCAGCAGTTCGGGAATCGTCGCGAAGCTCATGCAGTGTCTCGTGTCGTCAGCAGTCGCTCGACGTAGCGCGCGACCAGGTCCACTTCCAGGTTCACGCCATCGCCTTCGCCGATGTCCGCGAATGCGGTGTGCGCGAGCGTATGCGGGATCAGCGCCACTTCGAACCCGTCCGCTTCAACCGCGTTGACGGTGAGGCTGACGCCGTCCACGCAGATCGATCCCTTCTGCGCGATGTAACGCAGCAGCGCCGATGGTGCGGCGAACGTCCAGCGTTGTGCGCGGGCGTCGACCACGATGCGCCGGACGTGCCCGACGCCATCGACGTGGCCGCTGACCAGGTGCCCGCCCAGGCGCTCGTCGGCGCGCAATGCACGTTCGAGGTTGAGCAGCGCGCCGGGTCGCAGGCTTCCCAGCGTCGTCAACGCCAGCGTTTCGTTGGACGCGTCCGCCTCGAACGACTGCGCGTCGAACGTGACCACGGTGAGGCACACGCCGTTGACCGAGATGCTCTCGCCCGGATCAACCTTCCCGAAAGGCAATGTCCCCACGTCCACCCGCAGTCGCGCATCGCCGCCACGCATGTCGCGGGCGGCCAGCCGGCCGACACCTTGCACCAGACCGGTGAACATCAGCAGTCCTTGCGTCGCGCGTGGACGAACAGTGGCCAGCGCACGGACGCGATCGCGTCCGGGTCACCGACCGATGCCGATGCGAACCGGTCGGCATGTTGCGCGACAGGATCCAGTCCCGTCGCATCGCGATAGCGCTTGCTGGCCGAATAGCTGGAGAAATAACCCAGCAGGCGCGGCAGTGGCCACTGCGCTTCCAGCTTGAAGTCGGGGACCGGGACGGCTGCGAATGGCCACGCGAAACCAGCGTATGCGGCATCGATCAACGCGCGCTCCGGTGGCCAGTAGGCGGCAATGTCGTGCTGCAGCGAGGCATTGACCGGTGCCAGGGCGGGCGGCAACTCGATGTCCTGGTAACCCCAGGCGACCAGCAGGCCGCCGGGCTTCAGCACGCGCGCGCATTGCGCGAAGAATGCATCGCGATCGAACCAGTGCAGCGCCTGCGCCACGCACACGGCATCGACGCTGGCATCCCCGAGACTGCAGTATTCGCCATCCTGGACGGCGAATGTCACGTTGGCAGGACCCGTTGCGTGCGCGATCTGTGCCGCGGCGGGATCCGTGGCGAACACGCGCTCGAAGTGCACCGCCAGGCCCCGGCTGGCCTGTCCGCTGCCACAGCCGGCCTCCCACACGGCCGTGCGCGACGGCGCCGTCGCCGCGATCCATGCAAACAAGGCATCGGGATACTCGGGTCGCGCATCCGCGTATGCCGAAGCGACGTCGGAGAAGTGATCGGCAAACAGCGGGTTCATGCCACTGTCGACCGCGGCTGCAGCAGCAGGCGCACGTCCTCGCCGATGCGGCGTGTCTCGACGATGGACATGCTCAGCCGCTCGGACATCGTGTCGATCGGCAGGCCTTCGAACATCGGCCGGGCGTGTTCGCCGAGCACCACGGGCGCGACATAAAGCAGCAACTCGTCGACCAGTCCGGCAGCCAGGAACGCACCCGCCAGCGTCGCCCCCGTCTCGACCTGGACCTCGTTGATGTCGCGGGCCGCGAGCAAGGACAGCACGGCGTGCAGGTCGAATCGCCCGCGGTGACCCGGAACCGGTGCGTGCGCGGCGTCGATCCCGCGCGGCATGCGTGCGTCGGGCGCATGGATGTACAGCGTGGGCGCATCGCCTTCACGGACGCGGCCGCGCGCGACCGTGGCCAGGCCCGGATCCAGCACGACCCGCACCGGCGGCACGAAGTCGCGCTCGTACTCCGGCCCATCCGCTGGCAGCCGCACCGTGAGCAATGGATCGTCGATGAGCACGGTTCCGGCGCCGGTCAGGATCGCGCCGCTGCGTGCGCGCCAGCGTTGCACGTCCCGACGTGATGGCTCGCCGCTGATCCACTTGGAGTCGCCCGACTTCAGCGCGCTGCGTCCGTCCAGGCTGACGGCAAGCTTGATGCGCAGCCATGGCCGTCCGCGTTCGATCCGCGACAGGAACGCGCGGTTGAGCCGTCGCGCCATCTCCTCCATCAGTCCGATCTCGACCGTGACGCCGGCGGCCAGCAGGCGATCGAACCCCGCTCCGTGGACCAGCGGATTCGGGTCGCGCATCGCCGCGACGACGCGGACCACGCCCGCCGCGATCAGCGCATCGGCGCAGGGGCCCGTCCGGCCGATGTGCGAGCACGGCTCCAGCGTGACGTACGCGGTCGCGCCGCGCGCCTTCTCACCCGCCGCCTCCAGCGCGAAGACTTCGGCATGCGGCCCTCCCGCGCTGCGATGCCAACCCTCGCCCACCACGACGCCGTCCCTGGCCAGCACGCAGCCGACCATCGGGTTGGGCTTGGTGGTGAACGCGCCACGTTCGGCCAGCCGCAGTGCGCGCGCCATCATCGCGTGGTCGCTGGCGCTGAAGGCAAAGACGTCGGTTGTCATTTGTCCTTGCTCCCGGTCGAACGCTGGGAGGTCCGACCCGGCAAGGGCTCGGGATGTTTCCTGTCCTGCAACAGCGACAACTGCCCCTCGTCCGGCAGCTCGCGCTCCAGCCGGTCGAGCTCGTCGCGGAAATCAGCGACGTCCTCGAACGATCGATAGACCGATGCGAAGCGCACATAGCCGACGTGGTCCAGCCGACGCAGCTCCGCCATCACGAATTCGCCCACGCGCAACGAGGCGATTTCGCGCTCGGTGGTCATCCGCAACTGGTGGACCACGGCGCGGACGGCGGCTTCGATCTGCTCCTCGGACACCGGGCGCTTCTGCAGTGCGCGATCGAAGCTGACGCGCAGCTTGCGCGCATCGAACTGCTCACGCCGGCCATCGCCCTTGATGATCATCGGCAGCTTCAGCTCGATCGTTTCCAGCGTCGAGAAGCGCTCCCCGCAGGCCTCGCATTCGCGGCGGCGACGGATCGTCACGCCGTCGTCGGACACGCGTGAGTCGATCACGCGGGTATCGACATGCTGGCAGAAGGGGCAATGCACGTGGCTTATCCGTAGACGGGGAACTGCCGGCACTGCTTCGTGACATTGTCGCGCACCCCGGCGATCACGTTCTCGTCGTTTGGCGCGTCGAGCACGTCGCAGATCCAGTTCGCCAGCGCGACGCAGTCGGGTTCCAGGTAGCCGCGCGTGGTGACCGCGGGCGTCCCCAGGCGCAGGCCGGAAGTGACGAATGGCTTCTGCGGGTCGGTGGGCACGGCGTGCTGGTTGACGGTGATGTGCGCCTTGCCCAGCGCCGCTTCCGCGTCCTTGCCGGTAAGACTCTTGCCAGCAGCCGCCTTGCCGATCAAGTCGACCAGCATCAGGTGATTCTGCGTGCCGCCCGACACGATCTTGTAGCCGCGCGCGGTGATGGCATTCGCCATGGCCTGGGCATTCTTCACGACCTGCTGCTGGTAGGTGGTGAATCCAGGCTCCAGCGCTTCCTTGAACGCGACCGCCTTGGCCGCGATCACGTGCATCAGCGGGCCGCCCTGGATGCCGGGGAAGACGATCGACTGCAGCTTCTTCTCCAGATCCGCATTCGCCTTCGCGACGATGATGCCGCCGCGCGGACCGCGCAGGGTCTTGTGCGTGGTCGAGGTGACGACGTGCGCGTGCGGCACCGGATTCGGGTACACGCCGGCGGCGACCAGTCCGGCGACGTGCGCCATGTCGACGAACAGATACGCATCGACCTTGTCGGCGATCGCGCGGAAACGCGCCCAGTCGACCACCTGCGAATACGCGGAGAATCCGGCGACGACCATCTTCGGCTTGTGCTCCAGCGCCAGGCGCTCGACCTCGTCGTAATCGATCAGTCCGTGCTCGTTGACGCCGTACTGCACGGCGTTGAAGAGCTTGCCGCTGATGTTGACCTTGGCGCCATGGGTCAGGTGTCCGCCATGCGCGAGCGACATGCCCAGGATCGTGTCGCCCGGCTGCAGCATCGCCAGGTAGACGGCCTGGTTGGCCTGGGATCCCGAGTGCGGCTGGACGTTGGCGTAGTCGGCGCCGAACAACTGCTTGCACCGATCGATCGCCAGCCGCTCGGCGACGTCGACGTATTCGCAACCGCCGTAATAGCGCTTGCCCGGATAACCCTCGGCGTACTTGTTGGTCAGCACGCTGCCCTGCGCCTCCATCACCCGTGGGCTGGCGTAGTTTTCGCTGGCGATCAGCTCGACGTGGTCTTCCTGGCGCTGGCGCTCGTCGGCGATGGCCTGGGCGAGTTCGGGGTCGTAGCCTTCGATGCGGGCATCGCGGGGGAACATCAGGCGCTCCGGGGCTTGCGGAAAGACGCAAAGTGTAGCCGCAGCGGGGGTTTACGGCCATTCAACTGGCATGGAACGCGCCGTTCCGGGATAATCCACAGTCATCCTGCGAACACATCCGCGGCCCTGCCCAGCGCAGGCCTGCCGCCGCCCCCTGCGGAGCATCCATGCAATACATCTACACCATGAATGGCGTCAGCAAGACCGTGCCGCCGAAGCGCCAGATCATCAAGGACATCTCGCTGTCGTTCTATCCCGGCGCGAAGATCGGCCTGCTGGGCATCAATGGCTCGGGCAAATCGACAGTGCTGCGGATCATGGCGGGCGTGGATACGGACTTCAACGGCGAAGCGCGCGCGGCGCCCGGCATCAAGGTCGGCTACCTGCCGCAGGAACCGCAACTGGATCCGGCGCAGACCGTGCGCCAGGCGGTCGAGGTCGGGGTCGGCGAAGTGCTCAGCGCCCAGGCCGAGCTCGACAAGGTCTACGAGGCCTATGCCGAGGAAGGCGCCGATTTCGACAAGCTCGCCGCCAAGCAGCAGCGCCTCGAGGCGATCCTGGCCAGCGGCGACGCGCACACGCTCGAGCACCAGCTGGAAGTCGCCGCCGACGCGCTGCGGCTGCCACCGTGGGAGGCCATCATCGGCAAGTTGTCGGGCGGTGAGAAACGCCGCGTCGCGCTATGCCAGCTGCTGCTGCAGAAGCCGGACATGCTGCTGCTCGACGAACCGACCAACCACCTGGACGCCGAGTCCGTCGAGTGGCTGGAGCAGTTCCTGGCGCGCTACACCGGCACCGTCGTCGCGGTCACGCATGATCGTTACTTCCTCGACAATGCCGCCGAATGGATCCTGGAACTGGATCGCGGCAAGGGCATTCCGTGGAAGGGCAACTACACCGACTGGCTGACACAGAAGGACGCGCGCCTGAAGCAGGAGGAATCCGGCGAGAAGGCGCGACAGAAGGCGATCCAGCGCGAGCTCGAATGGGCGCGCAGCAATGCGCGCGGCGGCCGCAGCAAGGGCAAGGCGCGCCTGGCGCGGATCGAGGAGCTGCAGGCGGTCGATTACCAGAAGCGCAACGAGACCAACGAGATCTTCATCCCGCCCGGCGAGCGCCTGGGCCAGTCGGTGGTCGAGTTCAAGCATGTGTCGAAGAGCTTCGGCGACCGCCTGCTGATCGACGACCTGAGCCTGATCGTGCCATCCGGTGCGATCGTCGGCATCATCGGCCCGAATGGCGCGGGCAAGTCGACGCTGTTCAAGATGATCACCGGGCTGGAAAAACCCGACCAGGGCGAGATCGTGATGGGCCCCACGGTCAAGCTTGCCTATGTCGACCAGAGCCGCGAAAAGCTCGAAGGCAACCACAACGTCTTCCAGGAAGTCTCCGGCGGCGCCGACATCCTCAACATCAACGGCGTGGAGATCCAGTCGCGCGCCTACATCGGCCGCTTCAACTTCAAGGGCCAGGACCAGCAGAAGCTGGTCGGCACGCTCTCGGGTGGCGAGCGCGGACGCCTGCACCTGGCCAAGACGCTGCTGCAGGGCGGCAACGTGCTGCTGCTCGATGAGCCGTCGAACGACCTCGACATCGAGACGCTGCGCGCACTGGAAGACGCGATCCTCGAATTCCCCGGCAACGTCTTCGTGATCTCCCATGACCGCTGGTTCCTGGACCGCATCGCGACCCACATCCTGGCGTTCGAAGGTGATTCGCACGTCGAGTTCTTCCAGGGCAACTACCGCGAATACGAGGAAGACAAGAAACGTCGCCTGGGCGAGGAAGGCGCGCAGCCGCACCGGTTGCGCTTCAAGGCCTTGAAGTAAGCGGCTCGACTAACAGCTTGTCGCCATCAGGGAGCGAACCGTGAACTTCATGCAGGCGTTGCGCGACCGCTGGAACACGTCCGACTCGCTGGTCTGCGTCGGGCTCGACCCGGAGCCGGCACGATTCCCTGGGCATCTTCGCGACGATGCCGATGCCGTGTTCACCTTCTGCCGCGACATCGTCGACGCGACCGCTGGATTCGCCTGCTGCTTCAAGCCGCAGATTGCGCACTTCGCCGCGCTTGGGGCCGAAGACGCGCTACGGCGCCTGATCGCGCATGCGCATGCGGCGCACCCCGGCGTCCCGGTGATCCTGGACGCCAAGCGCGGCGACATCGGCAGCACCGCGCAGCATTACGCGACCGAAGCCTTCGATCGTTATGCCGCCGACGCCGTCACCGCCAATCCGTATCTCGGCGGCGATGCGCTGCAGCCCTTCCTCGATCGGGCGGACAAGGGTGTCGTCATCCTGTGCCGCACCTCGAATGCCGGCGCCCGGGACCTGCAGGACCTGCTGGTCGACGGCCGCCCGCTCTACCAGCGCGTGGCCGAAACCATCGCCTCGCGCTGGAACGCCAATGGCAACTGCGCGGTCGTGGTCGGCGCGACCTGGCCGGCGCAACTGCGCGAGGTCCGCGCGATCGTCGGCGACATGCCATTCCTGGTGCCCGGCATTGGTGCGCAGGGCGGTGATGTCGAAGCGGTCGTGCGCAATGCGAAGACCGCGGATGGCACCGGGCTGATCGTCAGCTCCTCGCGCGCCATTCTGTACGCGTCCGATGGCCCCGATTTTGCCAAGGCCGCCGGCACCGCCGCGATGGCGCTGCGCGACGAGATCAACCGCTTCCGCTGATCTGGTTTGCAGGATTCGACTGATCGTCGCCCAGCACGGCCATTCGTCCGGATCGCTCAGCGCTGCCTGATCGCCCGCGCGGCCGCCAGCGGAAAACGCGCCCAGATCAGCAGGAAGACCGCCACGCGCACCGGCACGCGGCTGCGCCGTGCCTCGAACTTGCGGAAATAGCGCCACAGCCCGCGATGCTTGTGCCATTCCACGAACAGCGGACGCGAGCGCGAGGACACGCCGCGCGCATGCACCACGCGCACGTCATTGGCCACCGCGACGACCGCGCCGGCTGCGCGCACGCGGCGGCACAGGTCCAGGTCCTCGGCATGCAGGCGGTAGGCGTCGTCGAATCCGCCGATGCGCCGGAACAGGATGAGCGGCAGCAACATCAGCGCGCCGGAAACGGCCGCGACCTGTTGCAGCGAACGCTGCGGATCCACCGGCACCCCGAGCCGCGTTGCCGCCAGCGATCGCAGCATGGCGGCGAAGTCGGGATCACGACGCCGCGCCGCGGCATCGCGCACCCCATCCTCGTCGACCAGGTCGGCGCCGATCAATGCATTGCCATCGAGTTGCCTGGCATGGGTGCGCAGGTGCGCCAGCGAATCGGCTTCGACGAAGCAGTCGGGGTTCACGAACGCCAGCCACGTCACGCCCGCCTGGTCGGCCAGCGCGGCCACGCCCTGGTTGCAGGCAACGGCGAAACCCGGGTTGTCGGGATTGGCGATGAAACGCAGTCGCGGGTCGGCAGCGGCATGGCGCTGGACGATCGCCAGCGTGCCGTCGTCGGAATGGTTGTCGACCACGCGGATGGCGGCGACGCCTTCGGCAGCGCGCAATCGGTCCAGGCATGCCTCGATGGTCAATGCACTGCGATGGCTGACCACCACCACGCCGATGTCGGCTGCCGCCGCCAGTGGGCGCGTATCCGCTGCGGCGCTGCTCACGCGAACAACTCGCGCTGTGGCGTTGCCGGCGCCGTTGCTGCATAGGCCTGCGTGAGCTGCGCGCGCATCGCGTGCAGCGGGTCGTTCATCAGGAACTGCGCCAGGCGCTCATTCCAGCCCGGCCATCGCGCAGCCAAGGCATCGAGGTCGCCATCGGCGGGCGCGCTTTCGTCCGCGCAGCCGACGAAGGCGGTCTCGCACAATGCATTTCGCCAGCCCAGGCCGGACAAGCGCAGCGACAGATCAACCAGCGCCGCATACCAGGATCCGTAGCTGGCGCTGTCGAGCCCACCGGCACGCCGTCGTGCGCTGCCGCGCAAGGCCACCGCATGCGGGACGGCTGCCGGCAATTCCGGATGCAGCGGCGCCAGCGAGGCGCAGGCGCGCGCCAGGCGCTCGGCATCCTCGGGCAGCGGTGCGATCTCGCCGCAGCGCGGCCAGGAGGCTGTCTCGCCAGCGTTGGACCATGGCGTCGCCGTTGCGATGGAGGCATCGCGTGCGCAGCAGGCCGCCAGCTGCGCGATGCAGCCGGGCGCGGGCAAGGCGCCGGGTGCGAGCACCACGACGTCTGAATCGCCGCATGCCGTCAGCAGTTCGTCCAGGTGCGCGACCGGTCCGATGGCGTGCTGGCGGCGGCTGTAGTGCGCGGCGAGTGGGGTCTGCTGCAGCCAGCGCTCGATGATCGCGCGCCCACGCGGGCCCGCCTGCGCATCGTCGGCCAACCACACGCGGCCGCCAGGGCCGATGCCGCCATCCAGTGCCGCCAGGCAGGCATCGAGCGCGGTGTCGTCGACGCCCACGGGGACCAGCACGACCGGCGCGTCACCACCGTTCCCGGCCGCGCTGCCTGCGGTCACCGGTGCTTGGGCGCCCGGTTGAGCGGTTCGAGCGCGCGGAAACGACGGCCGTATTCGTCGGTCAGGTTGCGCGCATCCTGCGGGTTGCGGACCACCGTCGGGGTCAGCAGAACGATGATCTCCTCCCGAGTCGTGCCTGAACTTTGTGACCCAAACAGCGAGCCGATGATCGGTATGCGGCTCAAGCCCGGGACGCCCGAAGCACCGTGGTTGACGCCATCGGTGATCAGCCCGGCGAGCATGATGGTCTCTCCGCTCTGAATTGCGGCCTCGGTTTTGAGGCGACGCGTGTTGATGCGAACATTTCCGTTTTGATCCGCAGTGTTGGCTGGATCCGGCGAACTGATCTCCTGCACGAGATCCAGGAACACCATTCCATCCTTGGTGATTCGCGGGCGCACCTTGAGGATGGTGCCGGTGTCCAGATACTGCACCTGACTGAAGGTCGTCGTGCCGCCGCCGGTCCCGGGATTGACCGTGACCGAGGAGATCGGAATGCGGCTACCGACATTGAACGTCGCTTCGGCGTTGTTGCGAACCATGACCGAGGGTGTTTGCAGCAGGCGGACATCGGTGACCTGGTCGAGCGCGCTGATCACCGCTGCCGCATTGCGGCCGAGGAACGTCCAGCCCAACCCGCCCGGAGTGACGCTCCCCGCAATGTCTCCCCAGATCTTGCGACCGAGTGCCCGCTGCCGCAGATCGGCGCCGGCTGCGATGGCCGCTGGCGTGGCGGAACCCGTGATCTGCGGAATCGCATTTTCGAAATACCAGTTCACTCCATATTGCAGCGCTCCCCCCAGGCGCACTTCCGCCACCTGCGCTTCGATCTGCACCTGCAACGGCATCACGTCAAGGCGTTCGATGACGTCCTTGATCGATCGCCACGCCGCACCGCTGGAGCGCACCAGTAGCGTGTTGGTTTCGTCGACCGCAGACACGCCGACCTTCTCCCCGCTGACTTCCAGTGTCGCCGCGCCGTTGCCCTGGCCGCTCTGGTTGAGCGACAGGCTGCCGCTGCCAAGGCCGCTACTGCCACTGTCGCCACTCATGCCGCCGCCCTGGTTGCCGATGCCGGCGGAACTGGTCCCGCTGGTGTCGTCGACGCCCGAATCCTTGATTTCGGTCGGGCTGGTCCCGGGCATCAGCGAAGCGCCGCCGCCATTGCTCTGGCCGCCACCGCTGGAGCGACCGCCAAACGCCTCGGAAAGGCGATCGGCGAGGTCCTTGGCCTTGATGTATTTCAGCTCGTAGGAGAACAGCTGCACGCCGGCACCGGCGCTGTCGACGCGCTCGAGCCATTGCTGGATATCGTCGAGGTAATCGGGCTGCGAGGTGATCACCATCACCGCGTTGGCGCCTTCCAGCGGCAGGAAGCGGAACATGCCCGCGACCGGCGACTTGCTCTGTTCGCCGAACACTTTCTCCAGGTCGGCGACGACCTTGCTCGCCTTGCCCGACTGCAGCGGGAACACGCCGACCGACATGCTCGACATCCAGTCGACGTCGAAGATCTCGACCGTGCGCAGGTAGTTTTCCAGCTCCGCGCGCGTGCCGGACAGGGTGATCAGGTTGCGACCGTTGTCGACGTTGACGATGGCATTGGGACGCGCATACGGCTTGAGGATCTTCTCCATCTCGGTCGCCGAGATGTAGCGCAGCGGCACCGCGCGGACCTCGAAGCCGCGAGCGGTGGCCGCCGATCCGGTGCGCGGCGCAACGGTGCCGGCCAGGGCCTGGTCGGCGGGCACGATGTTGTAGCGGCCGTCGCTGTAGACCATGCGGGCGTTGTTCCAGCCCAGCACCATCTCCAGCAGCGACATCGCCGCCGCCGGACTGACCGGCTTGGGCGTCGCGAGTGTCACCGTGCCCTGGACGCCCGGCGCGATGACGTAGTTCTGCCCGAGCATGTCGCCCAGGATCGCCTTCACCACGGCCTGCAGCGATTCGCCTTCGAAGTTGAACGTGGCCGCACCACTGCTGGCGCCGATGTTGGGCGGCGGCGCGCTGGCGGCGCTGCGATTGATGACCTGCCCGGTGCCGCGCCGGATGATCGCCTGCGGCGCGGCGTCGCTGTCATTGGACAGCGCCTGGGTGCGCACGCCATTGACGATGGCCACCGCGCCCTGCGTGCCGGCGGCACTGGAGGTGCCGGCCTGCGGCGCGCGGGCAATTGCGCCCTGCCGCTGGATGGTCGGGGCCGGCATGCTCGCGCATGCCGCGACCATGACGGCGAGGAAGGCGGCAAACAGGCTGCGAAACTGGAAGCGTGGTGTCATTGCGAAGGCACTCTACGGGTTCTTGGCCGGTGCTGCGGGGGGTTGGGCTTCCTGGCGCAGTTGCGCGCGCCGCTCCTCGATGCGCTTGCGGATGCTTTCCATCTGCGCATCCGCGTTGGGCGCAGGCTCTGCGGCGTCGGCAGGCGGCTCTGGTGCCTGCGGCGACGGCGTCGCTGTCGGCGGTGATGGCGCCGGTGGCTTGGTCGACTTTGGCGTCCTCGCCTCGGGCGACGCCCCGCCGACCGAGCCCACGGCGGTGGGTGGTTCGCCGCCGGTGCCGTCGAACACGCGCAGGTCCAGGCTCTTGCGGCCGTCGGGGCCCTCGAAGACGGCGCTGCGCGGGTTGAGCTCGGTCAACCGCCACGATGGCTGCGATTCGGCGGCCTCGCCAAGCTTGATGCGGATCGACTCGCCACCCGCCGATGGTTGCACGATCGCCATCTTCAGCATGGGCGTGAGCAGCACGCTGGTCAGGACGAAATCGAATGCCGGCGCCGCGGCCTCGTCACCCTCTGCCGTCAGGGAGAACGGTTGCGGGCGGCGGTCTTCCGAGAACAACGGACGCGTGCCGATCTCGGCGTACTGCGCCAGCGGTCCGAGGCGTTCGGGCAGTGCCGGGGCGAGCTGCGGCAGCCGGCCCTGCAGGCTGGCGTCGTCGGGCAGCCGTTGCACCTGCCCGCCCATGCCCAGCAGCGCCAGCACCCAGAGCAGCAGTGCCCAGCCGGCAACGGTCGCCAGCACCCAGGTCCGCGCGGCGATGCCCTCAACGCGCACGCGGCACCACCGGCAAGGGACGCAGGTAACCGTACAGGTCGAAGCTCACGTCCAGCCCGCCCGCCTGCGATCCCTGTCCCGGCGCAAAGAAATACCGCTGCGCGAGTACGTTCAGATTGTCGACGAACAGCCGCGGGGTACCCGCTTCCAGCGCGTGCAGCACCGCTGCCAGTTCCGGGGTGCCGCAGCGCAGGCGCACCTGGACCGTGACCTTGCGGAAGCGCTCCTTGACCGCCGCGTCGTCCGCAAGCGGCGACCGGTTGGTGATCGCGCAGCTGCGATTGCCGGGGCTGGCCTGGGCCACCACCGACTCCAGCCGCTGCACGAGGGTGGCGGTGGCCAGCTCGGTGGTGCTTTCGGCAAGGAAGCCTGGTCGCCGCGCCTCTGCGGCACGGACCTCCTGCAGCCGACGCGCGACCTCGGGGCCCTGGCGCAGTTGCATGCGCTGGCGCAATTCGCGTTGCTGCAGGTCGGCGATGCGATCCTGGGTGTCGCGCATCGGCATGGTCCACCACGGGTGCACCAGCAGCAGGTAGGCCAGCAACAGCACCAGCAGCAGCAGCCCCAGTGCGAGCCAGCGGTCGCGATCAACGACTGCGCGCGTCATTCGCGGGCTCCTTGCCGGCACCGGGCCGGATGGCAAGATCGGCTGTCAGCGTGAACCGGTCGCGACGCGTGCGTGGGTCGGGCTGCAGCGCGCCGGTCAGCGC
>JBBRHT010000015.1:0-16032 GCA_038222295.1 Lysobacterales bacterium | reverse complement strand
CCGCGGATGGCCGACTCGCTGCTTCCACAGATGTTCTGGGAGGCTGGACCCCGGCGCGTCCAGGACGCGTTCTCGGAGTTGCTGCGCTGGCGCGTGGCGACTGGCGAGCTGGAGATCGACGATATCCCGCGTGCGTCATCGCAATTTTTTACCCTGCTCAAGGGCGAGCCGCATGCGCAACTGGTGTTCGGTTGCGGCGGCTTCTGCAACGACGATATCCAGGACCACCTGGTATCGACGGTCGACCTGTTCCTGCGGGCCTACGCGGTAAGGAACCGGAACGATGCGGCTGCCGCGCAACGGTGACGCCCGGCCTACTGACTTCTGGCACTCAGTGTCACTGTGCTACTACAGCCATGCTGCCCGCGCCGCCACCGTCAGCCACGGACGTCGCGGGCCGGTAAAATCGCCGGCTCCCGGCTCCGAGAACACCCCATGACCGTCATCGATTACGCCAAAGTCCGCGAAACCATGGTCGAACAACAGGTGCGACCCTGGGACGTGCTCGACATCCGCGTGCTCGACGTGCTCACCCGGTTGCCGCGTGAAGCCTTCGTGCCGCCCGCCTACCGCGCACTGGCCTACGCCGACCTGCCGGTCCCGATCGGCCACGGCCAATGGATGCTCAAGCCGGTGGTCGAAGGCCGCATGCTGCAGGCGCTCGCGCTGCTGGGAACGGACGAAGTCCTTGAAATCGGCACCGGGAGCGGCTTCATCACCGCGTGCCTGGGCCAGCTGGCCCGTGACGTGCTCAGCATCGAGATCGACGCCGACCTCGCAAATGCCGCCCGCACCCGCCTGGGCGAACTCGGCCTTGATGGCAACGTCCGCATCGAAACGGCGGACGCGTTGCACTACGAACCCGCGCAGCGTTTCGACGCGATCTGCGTTGGTGCCGCCGTCGACGCGATCCCCTCGTCGTTCCTGCAATGGCTGCGTCCAGGCGGACGGATGTTCATCGTTCGCGGTCGCGCCCCCGCCATGGCCGCCGAGCTGGTCCGCAACACGGCGGACGGCGCGGTGACGGAGTCGCTATTCGAAACCGAAGTGCCTTATCTCGTCGGCACCAAGCCGATACCTGAATTCCAGTTCTGACCCGAAGGACCTTCCGCATGCGCCGCCCCCTCGTCCTCGCCCTTGCCGTCGCCCTGCTGCCCGTCGCCGGCGCGCACGCCGAAGACCTGTTGCAGACCTACCAGCTCGCACGCTCTGGCGATCCGCAGTTGTCTGCGGCCGAGTCCACGCGACTGGCCACCCGCGAAGGCGCGGTGCAGGCGCGGGCCTTGCTGCTGCCGCAGCTTGACGGCACCGCGTCGGTTCAAAAATCACGCAGCAATGGCTCGTCGACCAGCACCCAGTTCGATCCCGTTACCGGTCAGCCGGTGCAGTTCAATTATCAAAGCTCCAGCGATAGCACCACGCGCGACCTGAGCCTCAACCTGCGGCAGATGGTCTACGACCACAGCAACTTCACCCGCCTCAAAAGCCAGAACGCGCTTGGCCAGGCCAGCGACTTCCAGCTGCGATCGGCCGGCGATTCACTGGTCACCCGCACCTCGGCAGCGTATTTCAGCGTGCTGGTTGCGATCGAGACGCTGGCGGCGGCGGAAGCGCAGGAGACTGCGCTGAAGAAACAGTTCGATTTCGCCAGCAAGCGCCTGGAAGTCGGCCTCGCGCCGATCACCGACGTGCATGAGGCGCGTGCGCAGTACGAAAGTGCCCGCGCCAACACCATCGTGACCCGCAATGCATTGGAGGATGGCTACCAGGGGCTGGCCGAGATCACCGGCACGCCGGTGCGCAACCTCAAGGGGTTGCCGATGGATTTCCAGCCGGCCCTTCCGGAAGAACACGATGCCGACGGCTGGGTCGCGGCGGCGATCGACAATAATCCTGCGCTCAAGGCCAAGCAGTTGCAGGTGCGATCCAGTGAGGCCGATGTCGAAACCGCACGCGCCGGGCATTGGCCGACGCTGTATCTCAACGGCAGCTACGGCGACAACAAGAGCTTTGGCAACACCACCTTCCGTGGCCTGACCCTGCCGTCGGACCGCACGAATCGCGGTCCAGCCCTGGGCCTGACGCTCAGCGTGCCGATCTTTTCCGGCGGTGCCACGCAGTCCCGCGTGCGCCAGGCACTCGACCAGCGCGATGTCGCCAGCGACCAACTCGAACAGCAAAGGCGCGCACTCGTCCGCAACACCCGCAATGCCTACCAGACGCTGGTCGCCGGCATCAGCGAGGTCGAGGCGCGTCGACTGGCGCTGGTGTCCGCACGCAGCGCTTATTCGGCCTCCCAGGTCGGGCTGGAGGTCGGCACCCGCACCGTGCTCGACGTGCTGAACAACCAGCAGACCCTGTTCAACGCGGAGCGCGCGTTCGCGTTGGCACGCTACAACTTCCTGCAGAGCCGGCTGCTGCTGGAGCAGGCGGCCGGCACCCTGGACATCAACGACGTGCAGGACATCAACCGGCTGCTGACCGCCGACGCCGAATCGCAGCTTGCGCCGGGCGACGTGGAGCAGCGCTGAGTTTCAGAATGCGGCCGGCATGTCCGGCGCGATGTCCGCCAGGGTCCGCGCGAGCGCTCCCCGCCCCTGCGCCACCAGTTCGCGCGCCGATTCGACCATGCGCGCACGCATCGCCGTGTCCGCCAGCAGGCGTTCGACGTGGCCGCCCACGGCGTCCGCATCCGCGCCGATGCGCAGCGCGCCGGCCTGCTCCAGCTGACGGGCGATATCGCTGAAATTGTGCAGGTACGGCCCGCTGACGACGGCCGTTCCGGCAGCGGCGGGCTCCAGCAGGTTGTGGCCGCCGATGGGCTGCAGGCTGCCACCAACGAATGCCACCTGCGCGCACCCGTAGAACGCGATCAGCTCGCCAAGCGTGTCGATCACGAAAACCGCGTCGTCGCGGTCTGGCCATTGCGTCAGTCGACGCGTGGACACGCGCCATCCGGCATCGACCGACTGCTGGGTTACCGGCTTGAATCGCTCGGGATGGCGAGGCGCCCACAGCAGCAGGAGGTCCGGCCAGCGCTCGCGCAGGCGGTGGTGGATGGCAATCACCGCGGACTCTTCCTCGGCATGGGTGCTGGCTGCGATCCATGCCGGACGATCGCCGACCCAGGTTGAAAAAGCGGCGGCAAATGTCGGCAGGCCTATATGGGCAACGTCGAACTTGAGATTGCCGGTGACATGGGCCGAGGCAGCAGGCGCCCCCAACCGGCGAAAGCGCTCACGGTCGGCTTCCGACTGCGCCAGCACGCCGCGAGTCGTGCGCAGCGCCCGGGCGATCAGCGGCCTGAGGACGCGATAACCCTTCAACGAGCGCTCGGACAACCTGGCGTTGACGATGTACGTCGGCACGCGATGGTCACGGCAGCCGAGCAGCAGGTTGGGCCACAGTTCGGTCTCCAGGATCAGTGCGAGTCGCGGCCGGAAATGCAGCAGGAAACGCGAGACCGCGCCGGGGAGGTCGTACGGCAGGTACGCATGCTCGATCGCGTCACCCCACAGCGTCCGCACGCGCGCCGATCCAGTGGGTGTGATCGTGGTGACGAGCAATCGAAGATCGGGGCGATCGGCCAGCAGGGCGTCGACCAGCGGTGCCGCGGCATTGACCTCGCCCACCGAAACCGCATGCACCCAGACGACTGGACGGCCGGGGTTGCCGACCGCCTTGCCATTGCCATAGACGGCATAGCGCTCGTTCCAGCGCAGGAAGTAATCACGCTGGCGGAATCCCCGCCAGATCAGGTGATACACGGTGACCGGAAGCAACAGGTACAACGCGGCCGAATACACGACGCGAAGCACCCGTTCGATCATCGTGTCGAGGAATCCAGCCTGCATCGCCACAGCATAGCGAAAGGACCGCGTCGCGCTGCGGGAAGAAACGCCGGGGCCGCGCGCGCGTCGATGCGCATGCCGGGAACGCCCGCGGCCGGTCGGCTCGTTAGAATCCCCTGGATGACGTCCACCCCGCCCGATTCACCGCCACTGGGCTGGCGCACATGGCCCGGCTGGACCGGTGTGCTGGTCCTGGTACTGCTGGCACGCCTGCCGTGGTCGTTGCAGCGGACGCTGGGTCGAGGCCTGGGCAGGCTGCTGCGCGCGATGCTGCGGGTACGGCGTGACGTTGCCTCGCGCAATCTGGCGCTGTGCCTGCCAGCGCTGGAACCTGCTGCACGCGACGCCTTGCTGGCGGAACACTTCGCCGCGCTGGGCATCGGCATCTTCGAGTTCGCGCGTGCGTGGTGGGGAGACATTGCCCCGCTGCGCCGCGGCCTGCAGTTGGAGGGGCTGGAACACCTGGCGGCGGCGCGAGCCGACGGACGTGGCGTCATCGTCATCTCCGGGCACTTCACCACGCTGGAAGTCTGCGGACGCCTGCTCTGCGACCACGTGCCGCTGGCCGGCATGTACCGGCCCTACGGCAACGCGGCGATGGAATGGGCGGTGCGGCGCGGACGCTTGCGCTATGCCAGCGCCATGTTCACCAAGCAGGATGTTCGCGGCGCGGTTCGCCATCTCAAGCGCGGCGGCTTGCTGTGGTACGCGCCCGACCAGGATCCCAGCCGCGGCGACAGCGTCTACGTGCCCTTCCTTGGCCAGCCGGCCAACAGCCTGACGTCGACCCACCAGTTGGCGCGCATGTCGGGCGCCGCGGTGGTGCTGTTCCAGCACGCACGGTGCGTGGACGGCAGCTATCAGTTGCGCCTGCTTCCCCCGCTGGATGCGTTTCCATCGGACGATGCCACCGCCGATACCGCACGCATCATGGCCGGCATCGAGGAGATGGTGCTGCAGGCGCCGGCGCAATACCTGTGGATCCACCGGCGTTTCAAGCGTCGCCCGCCAGGCGCTGCCGACCCTTATTCCTCTGCGACCACCTGACCGGATGACGGCGCGGCATCGTCTCCGCGCCCCAGCAGGCTGCCGGCGTACAGGGCCACGAGCAACAGCGTGACGCCACCCCAGAAAGTCGAATAGAACGCCAGGTGCGTATTGAGCGGAAACACCGTCGCTCCAAGGGCGAGCATCGCCGGCCGCGCACGATCGCGCGCCGCGGTCGTCGCGAACCGCCATGCGCGTCCCGCCAGCGCCGCGCCAGCCAGCCACATCAGCAGGCCCAGGCTTCCGGTTTCGCTCAGGACCTCCAGCAGGATCTGGTGCGCATGCAACGCGGGCCCGGTCCCCCATGCCGCCAGCACGCCCGGTTGCGGATCGCAGGCCGGGAATGCCTCGCGGAAGCCGCGCGCACCCACGCCGTTGACCGGGTGCTCGCGGACCATGCAGAGCGCCGCGCTCCAGATGCGTGCACGGCCGGACAACGCGACATCCACGCCTTCCTCGTTTGCTGTCAGTGCATGGCCGGTACGGACGATGCGTTCGCGCACCTGCGGAACCGACAGCGTCAGGACACCCAGCGTCAAGGCCCCGAACGCGAACACGCCCAGCAGGCGTTTCGCCCCGATCATGCGCCAGCCGGAAAACAGCAGCACGAGCCCGAAGGTGAGCCATGACGCGCGCGCGCCCGCGAGCAGGACGACCAGGCCCAGCGCCGCAGCCGCTGCGCACCAGCCAACATTGCCCAAGCGCCTGCCCGCGGCGTGCAGGACGAACGGCGACAGGCTGGCGAGCAACAGACCCAACTTCAGGTTGCAGGGACCGAGGATTCCGCTGAGGCGGTCGACACTCGCCAGGTCGCCCGCCGGACACATCGCATGTCCGCTGATCGCCTGCTTGATGCTGTCGATTCCCCAGAACAGCGGACTGGTGCCGGCGAATGCCTGGATCAACGCATCGAGCGTCCACACCCCGACGATGATCGCCAGGCCGGTGAAGGTGACGCGGCGCCCGTGGTTGTCGGCGACCGCCGCGGCAACCAGCCACAGGACCGGCAGGTAGCGCAGGTCGACCAGCGACTCGTGCCAGGCGTGCCCGCGGTCGATCGCATCGAAGGCGGAAAACACTTCCGGCAGCCAATAGGCGCAGAACAGCGCGCTGGTCAGCGCCCAGGCCGGAGCGCTGAGCAATGCGGTGCCGCCACGGAACCGCGCCTGCAACAAGCGGGCAATCGCCACCAGCGCCCCCAGCACCATCACGCCCTCTGCGTAGCCGGGTGCCGGCCACAAGGCCACGAATGCCAGCACCCACGCGGGCGCCCAGCGCCAGCCGATGGGTGCGCGGGCCGGGTCAGTCACTGCCGTTGGCGAAGTGATCGGTGCGGTGCTCATGCGAGTTGCTCATAGAGGGCGAGCGTGGCCGCCTGCATCGCACGCAAGCCGTCGGGCATCGTAACCGCAGCCGCGGGCGGATTCGCCAGCATCCTGGCAGCGCCCTGCAACAACGCGTCCGCATCGAAGGGAGCGATTGCGCCTTCCGCTTGCCAATGCTGCAGCAATTCGCCCACGCCGCCAAGCGACCAGCCCAGCACCGGCCGGCCCACCGCCAGCGCTTCGAGCACGGTGCGGCCAAAGGCTTCCGGCTTGCGCGACAACTGCAGCACCAGATTGCAGGCCGCGTAGGCCTGGGTCATTGCCGCCGTCGGTGGCGTGATGGCGATTGCGCCGGCGATGCCAAGCGCCTGCGCGAGGCCTTCGAGCTCGGTGATGTAGGCATCGCGTCCGGCCTGGCGTGCGCCCGGCAGCCACAGTCGCGCGTCGACTCCGGATCTGCGCAATCCGGCGAGCAGTTGCAATGCATCGGCATGCCCCTTCAGGCGCGTCCCGCGCCCGGGAAGCAGCAACAGGGGGCCATCGCCAGCCAGTTGCGGCCAATGCACCGCGACTTGCCGGCGCGCCTGGACCGATTCGATCGCCGATGCGCGTGGGAAGTCCGCCGGGTCGATGCCGCGCGGTATGACCTGCAATCGCGACGCGTCGGTGTCCGGATAGTGCTGCCGCACGTGCGCGCGGACAGTTTCCGACACGCAGATCACGCGGTCACCCGATGCCATCACCCCGCTGTAGCGCGATGGCGAATTGAGTCCGTGCACGGTGATGACGAAGCGCGGCCTTTGTGCCCCCGGCAGGCCGCGCAACGCCATGCGGCCCATCCACGCGGGCAATCGCGACCGTGCATGGACGACATCCACCCGCTGGGCGACGAAGAGCCGCTGCAAGGACCGCACATGGCGGAGCGACAGCAGCGACTTGCGGCCGATGTCCATCGCCACGTGCTCGCCTCCGAGCGCCTCCAGCTGCGGCAACAGGCGGCCGCCGGCCGAGACCACGATGGCGCGATGACCGGCCTGCACCAATGCCTGGGCGATTTCCAGGGTCGAGCGTTCGACGCCACCGGCGTCCAGCGCCGGCAGCAATTGCACTACGGTCAACCGGCGGCTCATGCGCGCCCGGCGACGTCGGTCAGTCGACTAGGATGAAATGCGCCCCGCAATACGGGCATTGCGCCTCGCCGCCCTCCTGCTCCACCGGCAGGTAGACGCGCGGGTGGGAATTCCACAACGCCATCGACGGCAAGGGGCAACTCAGCGGCAGGTCGGCCCGGCGCACGTCATAACGCTGCTGCGTATTGGCCGGTACGGTGGCGATGTGCGGGGCGGCGTTGGCCATGGCAGGCGTCGTCGGCTGTAGCGGGGCCCGCAGTCTAGCAGCGCGGTCCGCGCGGCCGCTCCTCCGGCCCCCGCTGCGCGACGGCGTTCGCCGCCGCGTGACCTGCGATCCGACCCACGTCACAAGCGCGGCCGCTCCTCCGCCCTCGCTGCGCGACGGCGTTCGCGGCCGCGTGACGTGCGATCCGACGCACGTCACAAGCGCGGCCGCTCACCCACTGCGGCGGCGGAAGAGGACTGTTGATATGGACAGCATCAGCAGCGATGGAATCAGGTAGGCGATGCGGTAGTCGAACTTGTAGACCCCGGCCAGCTTCACGAACTGCATCTGCAGCAGCCAGAATCCCAGTGCGAACACGATGCCGATGAACAGGCGCTTGCCGACGCCGCCACTGCGCAGGCTGCCGAATGCGAATGGCATTGCAGCCAGGCACAGCGCCAGCACGTTGAAGGGATAGAACCAGCGTCCCCAGTAGCTTTCCTCGAACTCGCTCGCATCCAGGCCGTTGCGCTGGCGATACTGGATGCCGCTGCGCAGCGAGCTGGCTGGCAGGTACGCCGGCTGGGTCACGCTGGCGGCCAGCGCGGTGTCATCGAGTTTCGACTGCCAGCGCTCCTCCATGACATCGGTCTGGGCGACCGAACGGGCGTCGAACCAGGTCCGCCGCACGTCGTGCATCAACCAGCCACCCGGCCGGTGCTCGGCGCTGCCGGCGCGGGCGATCGACTCCAGCCGGCCGGCATCGTCGAATTCGTACAGGCGCACGTCCCGCAATTCCAGCCAATGCGTGTTGCCGTCGTTGCGCTCCTGGCCGGTCTGCGCGTTGAGGAAGGTGTTGCCCTCGCGCGCCCACAAGCCCGAGTACTGCGCAACGATCATGTCCTTGGACTTGGCCGATGCCTTCATGGCATCGGCGCGGCGGGTGCCCCAGGGCGACAGGGTTTCACCGTTGATCACCATCAGCACGGTCAGCACGGACAAGGCCAGCGCCACCGCCAGTCCCAGGCGACGGCGCGACAGGCCCAGCGCGCGCAGCGCGGTCAGTTCGGAACTGGCCGCGAGCTGGCCCAGCCCCATCAACGTGCCGATCACCGCGGCTGTCGGAAACAGGGTGTACAGGCGCCGCGGCACCGAGAGCACGATGCCCAGCAACGCCGTGCCGAGGGTGTAATCGCCCTTGCCGACGTCGCTGATCTCGGAAACGACCGCGAGCACGACATCCAGGCCCACCAGCACGGCCCAGCTCATCAGCACGGCCCCCAGCAGGATGCGGGCGATGTAGACATCGTGGAGCTTGGGAAACGGCCTCATCGACCGCCCCTCGCCGCGCGAGGCTTGAATGGCAGCCGCGATCGCGGCATGTGCCCGTCACGCAGGTACATCCACCCGGCTACCACCAGCAGCGGCACTTCCAGCCACCACAAACCGGCTGTCATCGGCAGCTTGCCGCTAGACAGCCAGTCGGTCCCGAGCACCATCAGGTTGGTGCCGACGAGATAGGCGAGGAATCCGACCAGGATGCGGCCGTAACGGGCCTGCCGCGGCGAGCTGCGCGCCAGCGGGACGGCAAGCAACGCAAAGGCAAGCGCCAGCAACGGCGGCGCGAACCGGTAGTGCAGCTGCGCGGCGGCTTCCCGTCGCGGATCCTTCGACAGCTCGCGAAGCGTCATCGTCTGCGTGTCCTCGCCATCGCGGCGCTCCTGCGTCTGCGGCATCAGCATTGCATTGCTGGCGTAACGCATGAGGCGATAATCACGACCTTCGTCCTGCGGGCCCTCGACGCGAAAGCCGTCCTCCAGGGTCAGGTAACGATCGCTGCGGCCCACGAACGACAGCGTGCCGCCGCGGGCGGTGGTGACGTCGATCCTGCCGCCCTCCTGCTTGTAGACGAAGATCCGGTTGAGATGGGTGCCGTCGTTGGACATCGAGCCCACGTAGACCACGCCGCCGCCGCCCGGCAATTCGGTGAAACGACCCGGCTGCAGGCCCGCCACCAGCAGGCTGCGGCTGCCGGCGATGATCATGTCCTCCGACGTGCGCTTGGCCCAGGGGCCGAACCAGAGCGAGCACAATCCGACCAGCACCACAACCGGCAGCACCAGCATCAGGAACGGACGCAACATGCGACCGGGCCCGATCCCGATGGAGGTCAGCACGGGCATCTCGGCGTCGCGATAGAGCCGCCCCATGGCCAGCAGCAGGCCCAGCATCAATCCCAGCGGCAGGACCAGCGGCAGGTAGCGGATCAGTTCCAGGCCCAGTTGCGCCAGCATCATCCCCGCAGGCACTCGACCGCGGGCCACATCGCCCAGCACGTCGGCGAAGACGCCGCCCAGGCTGACCATCAGCAGCACCACCAGTGCCGCCAACGTGGCCTGGCTGAATTCACGGAACAGATAACGGTCAAGCTTGGGCATCGGATCTCGGCATCGGCGGCGCTGGTGGGGTTGGCATCGGGCGGGCTTGCTTTAGACTTCGGGCTTGTTTCGTCGTCGACGCCTGTGCGCAGGGCCGTCGAACCATCCCGGCCCGGATCAGCCATTCCTCATTGCTGGCCTTGGGGGATGTGGCCTGCGACCGCTCATGGCGAGCGAGTCCCGGGATTGTACGGAAGTCACGGAAGTCCACGCCCCCATCCCTTGGAATCTGGTCGATGTCCCTCGAATTCACCCTGAATCGCGCTTCTCCCACCGACGTCACTGCCGACTGCATCGTGGTAGGCGCCTTTTCCGCCGGCGCCAACGCAGGCGTTTCGCTCAGCCCGGCCGCGCAGGCGATCGATGCAGCCTCCAGCGGCAGGCTCGCCGCGCTGGTGGCCCGCGGGGACGTCACCGGCAAGACAGGCGCGACCACCTGGTTGCACGACCTGTCCGGGCTGAAATCGCCGCGCGTGCTGGTGGTCGGATTGGGGGAGCAGGCAAAGTTCGCGGTTCCGCAATACATCAAGGCCATCGGCGATGCGGCGCGCGCGCTGCGCACCGGCCCGGTGAAAAACGCCGTGCTGACGCTGTCCGAGATCGCGGTCCCCGGTCGCAATGCCGCCTGGAACATCCGCCAGGCCGCGATCGCCACCAGCCATGCCTGCTACCGCTACACCGCGACCCTGGGCGCCAAGAACAAGAAGCGCGAGGAGTCGGGACTCGCATCGCTGGCGATCAGCGGCGACGACGCGACCGCGCTGTCGCAGGGCAGCGCCATCGCCGCCGGCGTCACCTTCACCCGCGAGCTCGGCAACCTGCCACCCAACATCTGCAACCCGGCCTACCTTGCCGACCAGGCACAGGAGCTTGCCGGGCGCCTGTCGAACGTGACCTGCGACGTGCTCGATCGCGAGCAGATGCGCACGCTCGGCATGGGCTCGCTGCTGGCCGTGTCGCAGGGTTCGGCGAATCCACCCAAGCTGATCATCCTGCGCTACACCAATGGTGGCGACGCGAAACCCTACGTGCTGGTCGGCAAGGGCATCACCTTCGACACCGGCGGCATCAACCTCAAGACGCAGGGCGGCGTGGAGGAGATGAAGTACGACATGTGCGGCGCGGCCACGGTGATGGGCACCTTCGTGTCTGCCGTCGGCATGCAGTTGCCGATCAACCTGGTCGTCATCGTGCCGGCGGTCGAGAACATGCCCGACGGCGACAGCTATCGTCCCTCGGACGTCCTCACCAGCATGTCGGGCAAGACCATCGAGGTCGGCAACACCGACGCCGAAGGCCGGCTGATCCTCTGCGATGCGCTGACCTACGCGCAGCGCTTCGAACCGCAGGCGCTGCTCGATGTCGCGACGCTGACCGGGGCCTGCGTGGTCGCGCTGGGCAAGTACGCCGCCGGGCTGATGAGCAAGCACGACGACCTGTCGTCCGAATTGCTTGCCGCCGGCGAAGACACCTTCGATCGCGCGTGGCGCCTGCCGCTGTGGGACGAATACCAGTCGATGCTCGACTCGGCCTTTGCCGACGTCTACAACATCGGCGGCCGCTGGGCCGGTGCGATCACCGCGGGCTGCTTCCTGTCGCGCTTCACCGAAGGCCAGCGCTGGGCGCACCTGGACATCGCCGGCGTCGCCAATGGCGACGGCAAGATGGGCATGGCCACGGGGCGGCCGGTCGGACTGCTGTCGCAGTGGCTGCTCGACCGCGCCGAAAAGGGGACCGAGTGAATTCCGCGCGAAAAGGGGTCAGAGTGAAGTTTCGCGACCAGGATTTTCGCGAGAACCGAGCAATATCCGCGCGAAATTCACTCTGACCCCTTTTCGCTCACTTTCTTCTCACGATGCCGCGCGCCGATTTCTACCTGATCGCCAAGGAGCGTTTCCGCGAGGAACCGCTGCTGCTGGTGTGCGAACTGGCACGCAAGGCCTACGACGCCAACCTGTGGACGCTGGTGCTGGCGCGCGACGCCGACCAGGCCGAGGCGCTGGACGAGATGTTGTGGGACATGGGCGACGATGCCTACATCCCGCACCAGATCGCCGGCGACGAGGAAGACGCGTTGACGCCGGTGCTGATCGCCACGCCCGATATCGACGCCACGATGCGTCCACTGGTCATCAACCTGCGCGATGGCGCGGTGGAAGGCAGCTTCGAGCGCGTGCTGGAAGTGGTGCCTGCCGACGACTCCGCTCGCGAACCGCTGCGCGAACGCTGGAAGCAGTACAAGGCGCGCGGTCTGGACCTGAAAAAATTCGACATGTGATGCGATCCCGATGACTGCGCTTGCCCCCGGCTACGACCCCACGCAGTTCGAAACCCGCCTCTATGCGCAGTGGGAGGCCAGCGGCGTGTTCAAGCCCAGCGGCAAGGGAGAGCCGTACTGCATCCTGCTGCCGCCGCCGAACGTCACCGGCACGCTGCACATGGGGCACGCGTTCCAGCACACGCTGCAGGATGCGCTGGTCCGCTATCACCGCATGCGCGGCTTCGACACGCTGTGGCAGATGGGTACCGACCACGCCGGCATCGCCACCGAGATGGTGGTGTCGCGCAACCTCAAGCTCGAAGGCAGCGCGGACACGCGCGACTCGCTCGGACGCGAACGCTTCGTCGAGAAAGTCTGGGAATGGCGCGAGCAGTCCGGCCACACCATCGAGCGGCAGATGCGGCGCCTGGGTACCTCCGGCGACTGGTCACGCAGCGTGTTCACGATGGATCCCATGGCCGCCGAGGCGGTCGTCGAAGCCTTCGTGCGCCTGCATGCCGACGGCCTGGTCTATCGCGGCCAGCGCCTGGTCAACTGGGACCCGGTGCTGAAGACGGCGATCTCGGATCTTGAAGTCGTCAGCGAGGAGGAAGACGGTTTCCTCTGGTCGATCTCCTATCCGCTGAGCGACGGCAGCGGCTCGCTGGTCGTGGCGACGACGCGTCCGGAAACCATGCTTGGCGATACCGCAGTCATGGTGCATCCGGATGACGAGCGCTACGCGCATCTCATCGGCAAGACCGTCACGCTGCCGCTGACGGGCCGGTTGATCCCCGTCATCGCCGATGCCTACGTCGACCGCGACTTCGGCACCGGCGTGGTCAAGGTGACGCCGGCGCACGATTTCAACGATTACGCCGTCAGCCAGCGGCATGCGCTGCCGCTGATCAACATCTTCACGCCGGACGCCGCGACGAATGATGCGGTGCCGGAACGTTATCGCGGCCTGGACCGTTACGAAGCGCGCAAGGTCGTGCTTGCCGATCTCGACGTCGCCGGCCTGCTGGTCGAAACCAAGGCGCACAAATTGCAGGTTCCGCGCGGCGATCGCAGCGGACAGGCGATCGAGCCGTACCTGACCGACCAATGGTTCGTGAAGATGGATGGTCTCGGCAAGCGTGGCCTTGAGCTTGCAGCCGGTACCGATGACGAGCCGGGCGCCGTGAAGTTCGTGCCCGGCAACTGGATCAACACCTACCGCCACTGGATGGAAAACATCCAGGACTGGTGCATCAGCCGCCAGTTGTGGTGGGGCCATCGCATTCCCGCCTGGTACGACGCCAGCGGCAAGATCTATGTCGGCCGCGACGAAGCGGAAGTGCGTGCCGCGCATGGGCTCGGCGATGAGCTCGCGTTGTCGCAGGACAACGATGTGCTGGAGACCTGGTTCTCGTCGGCGCTGTGGCCGTTCAGCACGATGGGCTGGCCGGATGCGGACGCGATGCGCGATCGTGGGTTCGCGAAGTTCGTGCCGTCGTCTGTATTGGTCACCGGCTTCGACATCATCTTCTTCTGGGTCGCCCGGATGATCATGCTGACTGACAAGCTGGTCGGCGAAGTGCCCTTCCACGACGTCTACATCACCGGCCTGGTCCGCGACAAGGACGGGCAGAAGATGTCCAAGTCCAAGGGCAACATCCTCGACCCGCTGGACCTGATCGACGGCATCTCGATCGAAGCGCTCGTCGCCAAGCGCACGTCCGGACTGATGCAGCCGCGCATGGCCGAGAAAATCGAGAAGGCCACGCGCAGGGAATTCCCGGACGGCATTCCCGCATTCGGCGCGGATGCGCTGCGCTTCACGATGGCCGCGCTCGCCGGCCACGGTCGCGACATCAAGTTCGACCTCGGCCGCGCCGAGGGTTACAAGAATTTCTGCAACAAGCTGTGGAATGCGACGCGCTTCGTGCTGATGAACACCGAGGGCACCGTCGCCAGCGGCGATCCCCAGCCCCGGACGGATGCCGAGCGCTGGATCCTCGCGCAACTGGACAGGGTTGCCGCCGACGCCGGGCAGCATTTCGCCGCCTACCGCTTCGACCTGCTGGCGCAGTCGCTGTACGAGGTCGCCTGGAATGATTTCTGCGACTGGTTCGTCGAGTTGTCCAAGCCCGCCCTCAATGGTGACGATGCCGCGGCGGCGGACAGCACCCGGCACACCCTGCTGTTCGTGCTGGAGCGGCTGTTGTCCCTGCTGCACCCGCTGATTCCCTTCGTCACCGAGGAGTTGTGGCAATCGGTCGCGCCCCGGCTCGGGATTGTCGGCGACACCATCATGTTGCGACCGTATCCGCAGGCGGGCGATGTCACGGGCGCACCATCGGATGCCGAGGCGGACATCGAGTGGCTCAAGGCGATGGTGACGGCGCTGCGACGCGTGCGCAGCGAGCTCAACGTGCCGCCCGCAAAGCTGGTGACACTGCTGCTCGCCGATGGCAGCGCCGGTGACCGCGCGCGGGTCGAGCGCTTCGCCGCATCGCTGCGTTTTCTTAACAAGCTCGATGCGATCGACTTCCTTGGCAATTCGAACGACGCACCCGCAGCAGCTTCGGCCGTCGTCGGGGAATTGAAACTGCTGGTGCCGCTGGAAGGCCTCGTCGACCTTGGCGCCGAACGCGCCCGCCTGGACAAGGAACTCAAGCGGGTCGACGCGGAGCTTGCGAAGTGCCGGAACAAGCTGGCCAGCGACACCTTCGTACGGAACGCGCCGGCCGCGGTCGTGGAGCAGGAACGCCAGCGCCTGCTCGACTGGGGCATACAGCGGGATGCCTTGGCGACACAACACGCGAAGCTCGCGTAGGTTGAAGTCCGCATCGGTCGATGCCGCCAGTCGAAGCCGCTCGCCGACGAGCCTGGATTCCTAACCGGGGCTCACTCGTCGGCGAACAGTTCCTTCGCCATCACGATCGCGTCCTCGCGCCCGCCGCGCGCCGGGTAATACCGCGGGCGCCGGCCGATTTCGTTGAAGCCTTCCGAGTCGTAGAGGGCGATGGCGGTCGTGTTGGATGGCCGCACCTCGAGGAACACACGTTGCGCACCGCGATTGCGGGCGGCCTTCAGCAGGGAGCGCAGCAACCGGCGTCCGTGGCCTTGGCCCTGCACCTGCGGTGCGGTGCAGACGTTGAGCAGGTGCGCCTCCTCGGCGCCGACGTTCAGCATGCCGTAGCCGATGATGGCATTGCCCTGCTCCAGCACCCATGCCGGATAGCCGGCGCGCAGGCAATCGTGGAAGATGCCGCGCGTCCACGGGAAGGGATAGGCGCGCAGCTCGATATCGAGCACCGACTCCAGGTCGTCCACGCGCATCGGCCGCATCGTGGCCGGCGCAGGATCGGCTTGGCCTGCCTGCGCGCTCATCAGGGCCGGCTTCGCAACGCCCGCAATCGTGGCCACCACGCGCGCTTGGCCGCGACATCGCCGCGAAGCGGCGTCCATTCCCCCAGCGTGCGCAGGGCCTGCACCAGGTCGCCGGAGTCGCGAGCGCGCCCGGCGGCGCGCAGCAGCGCATGCAACAGCGGGTCGTCCGGCAACGACGGCGGCGCCGACACCAGTGGCTCCAGGCCCAGTGCAGCGAGCATCTCGCGCTGGAATGGGTCCCACATGGTCATCCCGCCGACACCGGCGACGATGCGCGGCGCCGTGCCCAGAGCACCGGGCCGGACAATGCATAGATGCCCGCCGCGGCCAGCAACAACTTCGGCGGATCGAGCACCAGCGCGATCAACACCGCAAGCGCGACGACGATGCCCATGAAC
>JBBRHT010000014.1:0-16643 GCA_038222295.1 Lysobacterales bacterium | reverse complement strand
AGGAATAGCCGACCGCGCGCAGGCCGCTCTGGATATTCTCGGCACCCAGGCTCGGGCCGACGATGCGCTCCTCGACGAAGTCCATCGGCGCGGCCAGCGCGCCAGCGCGCAGGAGCAGCGCAAGGTCGGCGGCTTCCTTCGGGCTTTCCAGTCCGGTGGTCTGGAACTGCTTGCCGAACACGCCCTGGACGGTCGCGACGGAAATGACCTGCTCGCTGGTGCGCGTGGTCCGCACTTCCTTGCCGTCGACCTTGGTGACCTCGGGGATGCGCTCGATGTACACCACCGCCATCGGCTTGCCGACGTTCTGGCTGGTGAAGTCGAACATGCGCTGGCCGCCGACGCCGTTGAGCGTGACCGACACCATCGGCGTACCCGACTGCGAGTCGTAGCCTGACGTCGCGCCGACCAGCTGGTCGCCCGAAGCGATCACGCGCTTGTTGAGCAGCACCGGGACAGGCTTGCCGTCCGCACCCAGTTCCTTGCGATAGAAGACGCGCGCCTCGGGCGGCACGTTGCCGCTGGCGACGGCGTCGTAGGCATTGCCTTCGACCACGCCGCGGTATTCAAGGGTCGCGGTCGCGCCGAGGATGCGCTTGGCCTGGGCGGTGTCCTGCACGCCCGGCAACTCGACGACGACGCGATCCGTGCCCTGGCGCTGGATGAGCGGGTCTGCGACACCAAGCTCGTTGATGCGGTTGCGCAGCGTACCCACGTTCTGCTCGATGGCGTCGGTGGTGATGCGCTGCAGTTCGGCGTCGGGCACGCGGACGACGATGGTGTTGCCGACCACGTCGTTGCTGAGGTTGGGCAGGTTCTTGGCGACCAGGGCCTGCGCGGCACCCGGATCGACTTTGGGCGCGAGGGTGACGACGATGGAGTTGTCGGGGCGCCGCTCGACGGCCTCGTACAACACGCGGTTTTCCCGCAGCAGCACGCGGATGTCTTCAGCGTAGGACTCAAAGCGCTTCTCCAGCGCCGCCTTCTGGTCCACCTGCATCAGGAAGTGGACACCACCCTGCAGGTCCAGGCCCAGCAGCATCGGCCGCGCACCGACCGCGCGCAGCCAGTCCGGCACGGTCGAGGCCAGGTTCAAGGCCACCACGTAATTGTTGCCGATCGCCTGGCGCAGCACGTCGGCCGCCTTGATCTGCGCGTCGGGCGTCGTCAGGCGGACGAGCAGTTCACCGCCTTTCTGCAGCTCGACCTGCTTGGGTGCGATTCCCGCCGTCTTGAGCATGCCCTGCACGCGCTGGCGAAAGGCCTGGTCGACCTGCGAGCCGCGGTTGGCCGTGACCTGGACGGAGGGATCCTGTGGATACAGGTTGGGCAGCGAGTACAGCGCGCTCAACAACAGGACCAGCAGGGCAAGGATGTACTTCGAACGGCCGTAGACAAGCATCGCAAGACCCCACGCGCGGCACGGTGGCCGGCGCAAATTCAGTGGAAAGGAAGAAACCTCAGGCGGATTTCAGCGTGCCTTTGGGCAGCACGTTGGCAATGGCGCCTTTCTGCAGCCGCACGCGCACGCTGTCGGCGATCTCGACGGTGATGAAGCTGTCGCCGATTTCCCGCACGGTGCCGGCAATGCCGCCGTTGGTGATGACCTCGTCGCCGGTGCCGAGCTTGTCCAGCATGGCGCGATGCTCTTTCGCCCGCTTGGTCTGCGGCCGGATCATCAGGAAATAGACGGCGCCGAAGATCAGGAACATCGGCAGCAGCCCGAGGATGCCGCCGCCAAACAGGCCGCCGGGAGCGGGCTGGCCGGTCGCCTGGGCATAGGCGGGGGAAACGAGCAGGTCGAGCAGGGTCATCTGGATGTCCGGTCGCGATACAACGGGCAATTATGCCACGCGCCCGGCATTCCCCGGCCCGGGCCCGCGCGGCACGCGGTTTGGGCGCCGAATCAGGCGCGCGCGGCGTAGAAGGAGTCGCGGAAGGCCCCGAAGGTTCCCCGCTCGATGGCCTGGCGCATCCCCGCCATCAGCGTCTGGTAGTACCAGAGGTTGTGCAGCGTCCCCAGGATCGGCGCGAGCATCTCGTTGCAGCGGTCCAGGTGGCGCAGGTAGGCGCGCGAGTAGCCGTTGCTGCACGCATGGCAACCACAACCTTCCTCGATCGGCCGCGTGTCCCGCTCGTATTGCGCATTGCGGATGCGTACTGCGCCGAAGGACGTGAAGTAATGGCCGTTGCGCGCGTTGCGGGTGGGCATGACGCAATCGAACATGTCCACGCCGCGGGCGACGGCCTCGACAAGATCCTCCGGCCTGCCGACGCCCATCAGGTAGCGTGGCCGATCATCGGGCAACTGCGGGCAGGTGTGTTCGAGCATGGCATTGCGCTCGGCCTCCGGCTCACCCACCGCGAGCCCGCCAATCGCATAGCCGTCGAAGCCCAGCGCCTTCAATCCCTCGGCCGATTGCGTGCGCAGGTGACGGTGCATGCCACCCTGGACGATGCCGAACAGCGCCGCGTCATTGCCCTCGTGGGCGCGCTTGCTGCGCTCGGCCCAGCGCAGGCTCAGTTGCATGGACGCCTGCGCAAGCGCTTCGCTGGCTGGCGCGCCGTCGACGAGATACGGCGTGCATTCGTCGAAGATCATGACGATGTCCGAATCGAGCACGCGCTGGATGCGCATGCTTTCCTCGGGCCCCAGGAAGATCGTCGAGCCGTCGGTGGGCGCGGAAAACGTCACCCCCGCCTCGGTGATCCTGCGACGATGCGCCAGCGAGAAGACCTGGAAACCGCCCGAATCGGTCAGGATCGGGCCATCCCAGCGTGTGAACCCATGCAGGCCACCGTGCGCGGCGATGACGTCCAGACCAGGGCGCAGGAACAGATGGAAGGTGTTGCCGAGGATGATTTCCGCGCCGAGCTCGCGCAGCTGGTGCGGCAGCACGCCCTTCACCGATCCGTACGTGCCCACCGGCATGAACGCAGGCGTCTGGATGGTGCCGCGCGGGAACGTCAGCTGCCCACGCCGCGCCAGCCCGTCGTTGCCCAGTCGCTCGAAGGTCATCCTGCTCGGGGGTTGGCTCATGCGCCCTGGCCTGCCTGGGGAAACAGCAACATGGCATCGCCGTAGGAAAAGAAACGGTAGCGCTCGCGGATCGCATGCGCGTAGGCGCCGAACACGCGCGCTTGTCCCGTGAACGCCGAGACCAGCATCAGCAAGGTGCTTTCCGGCAGATGGAAGTTGGTCAACAACGCATCGATGCTGCGGATCCGAACCCCGGGCCGGATGAAGATGCTGGTGTCGCCCGAGAACGGCCGCACCTGGCCATCGCGCATCGCACTTTCCAACGCGCGCACGACGGTCGTCCCGACCGCGACGATGCGCCCGCCGCCGGCGCGCGTACGCTGGATCGATCCGGCCAGATCAGCACCAACCTCCAGCCATTCGCTGTGCATCGCGTGCTGGTCCAGATCGTCCACGCGCACCGGCTGGAACGTCCCCGCCCCCACGTGCAGGGTGATGTGGCCCATCTCCACGCCGCGGGCGCGCAGGGCGTCGAGCAAGGGCGTGTCGAAATGCAGGCCGGCGGTCGGCGCGGCAACGGCGCCGGGCACGCGGGCGAACACCGTCTGGTAGCGCGCGGCATCGTCGTCGACGGGCTCGCGATGGATGTAGGGCGGCAGCGGCAGTCGGCCTGCATGCTGCAGCCATGCCACCAGCGGTTCGGCAACATGGAAGCGCAAGCGATAGAACTCGCCCTCGCGTGCGATCACTTCGGCTTCCCCGCCGGCATCCAGCGCGATCCGGCTACCGGCTTTGGGCGACTTGCTCGCCCCGATCTGCACGCGCGCCTGGTCGTCCGGCAACAGTCGCTCGATCAGGATTTCGACGCGCCCGCCCGTGGGTTGCTTTTGACCGAACAGGCGCGCGGGGATGACGCGGGTGTCGTTGAAGACCAGCAGGTCGCCCGGTTTCAGCCACTGCGGCAGGTCGCGGATGCTGGCGTCGACCAGGGCCGCCGGTTCCTGCGGCACGACCAGCAGGCGGCTGTCCGACCGCACCGGCAGCGGCGCCTGTGCGATCAGTTCCTGGGGCAGCTCATATTGGAAATCGGCGCGCTTCAACGACGGATTCTTCAGGCCGGACAGGCACTTGGGGCGCGCATTGTAACGGGCCAGGCGATCCCGGCCCGGGGGTTACGGCGCCCAAAACGGCATGATAAAATTGCGCAAACAGTTGAAATTACTGGAAAACGGTAGTGCGCGGCCCGATGTCTTCGAGCATTCGCCGCGCATTTTTGTTTCCGCTTCAGGAAGGCGCACCGCCATGAACCAGCACGCACTGCTCGACGCACTCACCCCGTTGCGGGCCCACAAGGGCCAGCGCCGCACCGCCGGCCTCGACGACGCCACCATCCTGAAATTCGCGGCAACCCATCCGGACCTCATCGCTGCCATCGAAGCGGCAGCGACCGAGCACGCCCGCGTGCGCGATGAATTCCCCGACCTGCTGGACATGGACGAAGCCGACCAGGCGCGGACGGTCCAGGCCGGCTACGTGAATTTCTATTCCGAAGACACCGTCAATCCCTACGTCGCCCTGGTGGCGCGCGGGCCCTGGATCGTCACCCTCAACGGCGCCGTGCTGCATGACTCGGGCGGCTACGGCATGCTCGGGTTCGGCCACACGCCCGACGCCGTGATCGAGGCGATGGCACGGCCACAGGTGATGGCCAACATCATGACGCCCAACGTGTCGCAGCTGCGGTTCGACCGCGCGTTGCGCGCCGAGGTGGGACATTCCCGCGCCGAAGGTTGCCCATACAGCAAGTTCCTGTGCCTGAATTCCGGATCCGAAGCGGTATCCCTCGCCTCGCGCATCGCCGACGTCAACGCCAAGCTGATGACCGATCCCAATGGCCGCCACGCCGGACGGACCATCAAGCGGCTCGTGGTCAAGGGCAGCTTCCACGGACGCACCGAGCGCCCGGCGCTGTATTCGGACTCCTCGCGCAGGACCTACCTGCAGCACCTGGCCAGCTTCCGCGGCGAGGACAGCGTGCTCACGGTCGAGCCCTATGACATCGAGGCACTGAAGAAGGCATTCGCCGATGCCGATCGCAATGGCTGGTTCATCGAGGCGATGTTCCTGGAGCCCGTCATGGGCGAAGGCGACCCGGGACGCAGCGTTCCTCCTGCGTTCTACAACGTCGCGCGCGAACTGACAAAGGCGCATGGCTCCGTGTTGCTGGTCGATTCCATCCAGGCTGGCCTGCGTGCGCATGGCGTGCTGTCGATCATCGACTACCCCGGCTTCGAGGGCATCGAGGCGCCGGACATGGAGACCTACTCCAAGGCGCTCAACGCCGGCCAGTTCCCGATGTCGGTGCTCGCGGTGAACACGCGCGCTGCGTCGATGTATCGCAGTGGCGTGTACGGCAATACGATGACGACCAATCCGCGCGCGCTCGACGTGGCCTGCGCCGTCCTCGCACAGATCACCCCGGAACTGCGTGCGAACATCCGCCAGCGCGGCGCCGACGCAATCGCCATGCTCGAAGCACTCAAGGCCGAGCTCGGCGGCATGATCACCAAGGTCCAGGGTACCGGCCTGCTGTTCTCCTGCGAACTGGCGCCTGGATTCAAGGGCTACGGCACGGGCTCGACCGAGGAATGGCTGCGCGAACGTGGCCTGGGCGTCATCCACGGCGGCGCCAATTCGCTGCGATTCACGCCGCATTTCTCGGTGGGTCGCGACGAGCTGGAACTGATGGTCACGCTGGTCAAGCGCGCGCTGCTCGAAGGCCCGCGCCAGCAGCAGGCAGCCGCGGCATAACGGCGGTCTTCGCCGCGCATGAAGAAGCCCGGTGATCCGGGCTTTTTTTTAACCTGCTCGCCTCAGCGCAATGCGAGCCACAGTCCCGACAGCGCCATCGCCAGCATGGCCACCCAGGTCAGTGCAGTCCCCCACAGGCGTCCGGGGCTGCGGCCTGCCGTGCCCGATAGCCCGATCGCATGCATGACACGCCCGAGCAGCAATGCACTGCCCAAGCCCCACAGCCATGGCGCGGGCATCCCCGACAGCTCCAGCAGTGCCAGCACCAGCAAGGCGACCGGCGCATTCTCGACGAAGTTTCCGTGGACGCGGATCTTGCGTGCCAGCAGCGCGTCGCCGCCGGCACCCAGGCCGATGGAATGTGCGTGTCGATGGCGGGATATACGCCCGACGAGGACCAGCAACAACAACAGGTGCAGGGATGCGAACAGCAATGTGATGCGCGGCATAAGGGCTCAGCGTCGACGTCGGCGGCGAATCCCAACCACCAGGACGACCAGCATGACGGCGATGCCGCCGAGCCACCAGCCCCAGGCCGATCCTTGAACCCTCGCCGGCACTTCAAGCGGATCTGCAGCTTGCGGGCGATCGATCCGCGCAGCCGGAAGCAATCGCCAACGGCCGTCGCGCAATTCGACCAGGCCGTCCAGTGGCGGCAGCGTCAGGTCGCGCCAGTGGATGCGCAAATCCCCGATGGCAGGCTGCAGCGGATTCTCGGCGCTGCCAAGGCCCATGCCCTCGGGCTGGAACGTCGCCGCCAGGTTCCCCGGAAGCGCGGAAAACGACGGGCGGAAATCACGCCACTCGCCCAGCGTCCGCAGGACTTCGGGATCCAGCGGCTTGCCATCGACCGTGATCGCCCGCGCCAGCCAACGGCGCCCCTGCAGCGGCAGCGCACCGGGGTTCTGCTGGCCGGGAGGAAAGCGTGACGAATCGATCGCCACCGGGCTCCAGACCTGTCGGTATCCCGCACCGACGGCTTGCCATTGCAGCATGTCGACCTGGCGCTGGAGACCCATGTGGCGCGCGACAACGCCGAATTCCGGATCGCGCAGCGTCTTGTCCGGCTGCGGCGCCCCCATCGGTGCCTGCTGCGCCGCTGCCGGGAAAATGGCGGTGATTGCCAGCAGCAATCCAGCCAGCCATGCGGCTCGACTCATTCAGCCAGCGCCCGCGAATGCAGTTCGGCAACCTCATGCGTGGTCGTGAAGCGGCCTTTGTCGTCGCGGGTGACCTGCGCCAGCGCACAACCCGGGTCGTGGGTGAAGAACAGATGGACGTTGCGCGCCAGCAGGTCCTCCAGCAGTTCGCGCTTTTCGTCGATCAGCAGTTCTGGATTGCGGTCGTATCCCATCGTGATCGGCACATGGATCCACGGCCGCCCGGGTATGAGGTCGGCGCAGAACAACACGCCACCGTGGTCGTCGCCGTCGATGTGCTCGGGTCCGACGATTTCCGACAACATCAGCCCCGGCGTATGGCCGTCGCTGAAGTGGAACCGCACGCTGTGGCCCAGTGATTTCGAATGGCAACCGTCGACGATTTCCAGGCGCCCGCTTGCCTGCAGCAGCGCCGGCAATTCCGGGATGAAACTGGCTCGATCGCGCGCATGCGGATGCAGCGCCCGATCCCAGCAGGCCGCGCTGACGATGAAGGTCGCGTTGGGAAACAGCAGCTCGGGCGCATGCCCCTCGCGCCAGGGCGCCAGCAGGCCGCCCGCATGGTCGAAGTGCAGGTGGGACAGCACCACGACGTCGATGTCCTCGTGCGAGAACCCTGCCGCCTTCAGCGAATCCAGCAACACATGGTGGTCTTCCACCACGCCGTAGCGTTCGCGCAGTCGTGGCTCGAAAAACGCGCCGATGCCCGTCTCGAACAACACGGTCTTGCCGTTGAGCGGATGCGCGAGCAATGCCCGGCAGGCGAGGTCGATGCGATTCTGCCCATCGGGTGGCGCCCATTTGGACCACACCGCGCGCGGCGCGTTGCCAAACATCGCGCCGCCATCGAGCTTCTGCGAATTGCCGAGGATGGACCAGAGCTTCATCGGTCGATTCTAACGCCGCAGGTCGTACCGCACTGTCATCGCGTGGAATCCGGCGCTACCGGCGTCACGGCTGCGGCAGCACGCCTGCCTTGCCGACCGGATTGCGCGGATCGCTGCCTCCGGACAAGGTGTTGCTGCGCTTGTCCCATTCCACGGTCTGCATGTTGCCCCAGGGGGCTTCCCCGGCATTGACCGTGTGACCCATCGCCTGCAGGGTACTGACCGTCGCCGGATCCAGCGCGCCATTTTCCGCGGAGATGACGTCGGGCAACCATTGATGGTGGAAGCGCGGCACCTGTGTGACCTGCTGCGCCGTCAGCCCGTCGTCATAACCGAGGATGCCCAGCAGCACTTCGGTGATGATGCGACTGCCACCGGGCGAGCCCAGGATGGCGACCTTGTCCGGCGACTCCATGAACGTGGGCGCCATCGAACTGAGCATGCGCTTGCCTGGCTTGGGCGCATTGGCGGCGAAGCCCATCACGCCAAACGCGTTGGGAGTCCCGGGCTTGAGCGCGAAATCGTCCATCTCGTCGTTGAGCAGCACGCCGGTTCCGGGCGCGACCAGCCCCGATCCATACAACAGGTTGATGGTCTGTGTCGCCGAGACGCGATTCCCGTCGCGATCGATGATCGAGAAGTGCGTCGTTTCGTTGTCCTCGAGCGGCGCCGGCTGGCCCGGCAGCAGTGCGCTCGGCGTCGCCTTGTCGGGATTGATCGACGCGCGCAGGCCGGCGGCGTAATCGGGACTGATCAGCCGTGCAACGGGAACGCGCACGAAGTCCGGATCGCCAAGATGGATCGTGCGGTCGCGATACGCACGACGCATTGCCTCGACAAGGATGTGGACGCGATGCGCGGGATCCAGCGCGCGCAGGTCCCAACCAGACGCCATCTGCAGGATCTCGGCCAAGGCCACACCGCCCGACGAAGGGGGCGGCGCCGTGGTGATCGTCCACTGGTGGTAGCGGAAGCGCAGCGGCTCGCGCTCGCGGATGCGATAGCCGGCCAGTTCAGCGGCCGTCCACTTGCCGCCTTCCGCATGCACCCCGGCCAGCAGCCGGTCGGCGACCGGTCCGCGATAGAAGCCATCGAATCCCTTGTCGGCAATCGCCTGCAGCGTCCGGGCCAGGTCCGGCTGCCGGAATATCTCGCCGACCTTCGGCGGATCGCCGTCGGCCAGGAAGACGGCGCGGGTCCCGGGATAGCGCTCCATGACGGCGCGACGCTCGCCGTAGCCCCTCTCCATGCGCGCATACACGGGGAAGCCTTCGCGCGCGATGCGGATCGCCGGCGCGAGGGTGGTTGCCAGCGGCAGTTTCCCGTACTTGTGCGCCAACTCGACCAAAGCGGCCGGCAGCCCCGGGATCCCGGCGGACCAGGGCCCGTTCTCGGAGCGGTTCTTGTCCAGTGCACCGGCGGCATCCAGGTAGCGGGCGGGCGTCGCTGCTTCAGGCGATGTCTCCCGCGCATCCAGGAACACGTCCTTGCCGGTCCTGCCGTCGTGCAGCAGGAAGAAACCGCCGCCGCCCAGTCCGGAACTGATCGGCTCGACCACCGAGAGGGTTGCCGAGACCGTGACCGCTGCGTCGAAGGCATTGCCGCCTGCGCGCAGGATCTGCAAACCCGCCTCGGTGGCCAGTGCGTGGCCACTGGCGATTGCAGCCCCTGGCGGATGGGAGGCCGTCGGTGGTGGCGCCGATGGCCCGCCCGCGAGCGCGGGAGCCAGCAGCGACAACAACAGCGGCAGCAGGATCGCTGCTCGCCAGGTGCGGACTGTCTTCACGCCGTCTCCTGTTGCAGGCGCAGCAATTTGGCCAGCAGTTGTGATTCGTGTTCCGGATGTTCCGGGTCGGGGTCGATGCATTCCACCGGACAGACGACCACGCATTGCGGCTCATCGTAATGGCCGACGCACTCGGTGCAACGGGACGGGTCGATCACGTAGATCGACTCGCCCTGCGTGATCGCCTTGTTCGGGCAGACCGGTTCGCAGACATCGCAGTTGACGCACAACTCGGTGATACGCAGCGACATCAGGACTCCGCGGGCGCCTGATGCGGGCGCCCGCCGTTCAGGGCTTTACTTGGCTTCGACGAAGACGTAGTCGACACCGGTCGGGGCCAGTGCGGTCTTGACGCGGTCGCCATCGGCCGGCTTGCCGATGAAAAGGACCTTGACACCCTTCATCGATCCCGCCGGGACTTCCTTGAACGACTCGGTGACCAGGTCGCCCATCTTTGCCGACGCCGGCGAGCCATAGGCCAGCATGTTGCCGGAGATGATGCCGCGACTGACGTCGCCCTTGGCCTTCTCCAGCAGGCGGTCGTACTGGTCCTTGAAGTCGGCGGTGCTTTCGCCAGGCAGCATGTAGACGAAAGGCTGGTTCTGGATGCCGCCCATGTTGCGGGTGACGACATCGCTGAGGTAGTCGAGCCATGCCTGGCGGTTTTCGTTCACGGGCGCCGGAACCGGAGCCTTCACCGCCGCGACCGGCGCCTCCTGCTTCTTGCAGCCCGCGAAGGGCAGCGCCAGGCACAGGATCATCAGCATGCGAGTCAATGTCTTCATCACTTTCCCCCGGGATTTCGCTTGTGGATGCAACTGTCGATTCATACAACGATACGCTGCCACTCGGCCTGCAGCGCGCTGGCCACCGCCGGGGGCACGAAAGCCGAAACATCCCCGCCGAGACGGGAGATTTCGCGCACCAGCGAAGAGGAGATGAAGCCGTACTGCTCGGCCGGCGTCAGGAAAAGCGTTTCGACGTCCGGGATCAGGTGGCGATTCATGCTGGCAAGCTGGAATTCGTATTCGAAGTCCGACACGGCGCGCAGGCCGCGCAGCAGCACGCCAGCACCCAGGTCGCGCACGAAATACGCAAGCAGTCCGTTGAACCCGAGCACCTCGACGTTGGCATGCCGGGATAATGCGTCCCGCGCCAGTTGCACGCGCACGGCCAGCGGCAATGCCGGTCCCTTGCCGGGGCTTTCGGCAACGCCGACGATCAGTCGCTCGAACAGCGGTGCCGCCCGGTCGACCAGATCGACATGCCCATTGGTGATGGGGTCGAAGGTGCCGGGATAGACCGCGATACGGGTGCTCGCCACACTCATGCAGTCGTTGAGCCGTCGGTCTCGGGATCCCGCCCAAGTGTAGCAGCGGGGCCTGAAACCCGCCGATAGAGCGCATAGCGCACCTCGCGCGTGCAGCCCTCACGGTGCACGGTCCAACCGGCAGGCATTGGCGCAGCGCCGGCCGGTGCTTCCAGGTACACCAGGGCGTCGGGCGCCAGCCATGGCGGCAGCAAGGCCAGCACGGCGGGCCACAGTGTCGCCGCGAAGGGCGGATCGACGAACACCACGTCGAAGCGGCCATGCAGCGGCACGCGCAACCAGGCCACGGCGTCGGCCCGCACGACTTCCACCTGGTCATGTGCGGCCAGGTGCTCGACCACCTGGCGCAGGGCCGTCGCCACCTGCGGATCGGCCTCCACCAGCACTGCCTCGCGGGCTCCGCGGGACATCGATTCCAGGCCCAGTGCGCCACTGCCGGCAAACAGATCGAGCACGCGCGCGCCCGCAAGCCGGGGCTGCAGCCAGTTGAACAGGGTCTCGCGCACGCGGTCGGCCGTCGGGCGTAATCCAGGGGCATCGGCCACCGGCAGCCGCGTGCCGCGCCAACGTCCGCCGATGATGCGGACGTGACCGGCTGCAGCGACGTCGCGCCGCTGGCTCATCGGGTGTCCACGAAGCGCGGTGCTACCATGCGCGCCATTCTGCGCGATGAACTGACGATGGTGAGTTTTTTCCGCCGCAAGAAGCCTGGTGCCGACGCGGCATCGGCCGATGCGCATGCCCATCCGCGATACAGCATCGAGGAACTCGCGGCCGCCTTTCCGGAGCCGCAGGCGGCACGCCCCGAGCCCGCGGATCCCCGTCCCGAAGCGGCGTCGAGCCCTGCGCCGGAGCACGTTGCCAAGGTCGCGCCAGCCCCGGCCGTCATCACTCCTGAACCCGCACAAGCCGAAGCCACCCCGGCTGCCGCGCCCGGCCGCAAGGGCTGGCGCGATCGCCTGCGCGGGACCGGTTTCGCCCGAAGTTTCGGCGGCCTGTTTTCAGGCAATCCAAAACTCGACGAAGACCTGCTGGATGAAATCGAGACGGCGCTGCTGACGGCGGATGTCGGCATCGCCGCAACGACGTCGTTGGTCGAATCCATGCGCAAGCGCATGAAGTCGCGCGAGTTCGCCGATGCGCAGCAGCTGCTCCAGGCGCTGCGTGGGGAGCTGGTCGCGCTGCTGGTCCCGGTCGCCCTGCCCTTGCGCATCGACCCGCGCGCAAAGCCCTTCGTGCTGCTCACCGTCGGCGTCAACGGTGTCGGCAAGACCACGACCATCGGCAAGCTGGCACATCGTTTCCGCGAGCAGGATTACAGCCTGATGCTGGCCGCCGGCGACACCTTCCGCGCAGCCGCGGTGTCGCAGTTGCAGGCGTGGGGCCAACGCAACGGCGTCCCGGTGATCGCGCAGGGCCATAACACTGGGGGCAAGGGCGGCGACGCGGCGTCTGTTGCATTCGATGCGCTGCAGGCGGCCCAGGCCCGCGGCACCGACATCCTCATCGCCGACACCGCCGGGCGCCTGCACACGCAGCAGGGGCTGATGGACGAACTGGGGAAGATCAAGCGGGTGCTGCAGAAGCTCGACCCAGCCGCCCCGCACGAAGTCCTCATGGTCATCGATGGCACGACCGGGCAGAACGCGCTGTCGCAGCTGCGCCAGTTCAATGCGGCGGTCGGCGTGACCGGCCTGGTCGTCACCAAGCTCGACGGCACGGCCAAGGGCGGCGTGGTCTTTGCGCTGGCCCGCGAGTTCGGCATCCCGATCCGTTTCGCCGGCATCGGCGAGCGGCCGGAAGACCTGCGCGAATTCGACGCAGAGGCCTTCGTCGATGCATTGTTGCCGGAATCGCTCGGCAGCTAGCCGGCGCAACAGGGGCGCCCACTGGTGAACAGCGGCAGCACACCTGCCAGTCAACCTTCGCGCAAGCTCGCATGGGTGGCACTGACGTTGCTGATCCTGGGCCTCGTGGCAGGCCTTGGCTTGCGCTACGTGCTGCAGCAGCAACACGTGTCGCGCCTGGTGCTCGACCAACTCGGGCGCGCGCTCGGGCTGGAACTGACCGCCTCAGGAGCCACGCAATACTCGATACGCGGCACGCCGACGCTGGTCATCCGCGACGTCGTCGCCATCGAGCCCGGCGCCACTGCGCCGCTCCTGCGTGCGGACCGGATCCTCGTGTCGTTGCCGTGGTCGACGATCCGCGCGCTGACCGCCGGCACCGCCGGTACGACGATCACGATGGATCGCGTCGAGCTCGACCATCCATCGCTCGACCTGGACGCGTTGCAGCGCTGGCTTGCGCATCGCCCCGCCGGTAAAACCCGGTATCCCGTGCTCCGGAAGGGTGTGAAGGTCACCGATGGTCGGATCACGACGAGCGGATGGTCGCTCGACGGACTTGAACTGGACGCCGCGCTGCTGGCACCGGATCGACGCTTCAACGGACACGTGGCGGGCCGCTACCGCAGCGGCAGCATGCAACTGCCGTTCGACCTGCGCGTCGTGTTGTCGCGCCCCACCGGCGACGCTGCGCTCGGACTGGCCGGACAGGTCACCATCGAACGCGATACCTGGCGGATGCCGTCGCGCGTCGTGCTGTCTGGAATGCTGCATGTCGCCGATGGCTGGCGGCTGGAACGCGCCAGGCTTGCGTCGTCGTCGCGCTATCAATCGGGCGGGACGTCGGTGCCGTTTGCAGCGGGCATCGCAGGCAACCTGCGCTACCGCGATTCACGCACCCTGCTGGCGCCGATGGCGCTGGTCGTGCAGGGAAGCGACGTCATTCCGGACCTGGTCGCAAACGGCAAAGCGTCCTTGTCGGAGACGCTCGGATTGCAGCTTGCCGGCACGCTGCCCAAATGGCCGGATGGCTGGCCCGAGTTGCCGCCGCCCCTGGGCACGTCGCGATCGCCGGTCGCATTCGGATTGCAGTATCTGGGCAAACCGGATCTCTCCGATCAGCTCGCATTGCAACTGCGCAGGGACGAAGCCTTGTTCGACGGCAGTTTCCGTGCCTTCGAAGTCAGCAAGTGGTTGGCGGCGGGTCCGGGCACATCGCCGATTCCGCCACTGACCGGTCGCGTGTCCATGCCGCGCCTGGATATCGCGGGGGCACAGCTGCAGGGCGTCGACATATCGATCAGCGATACAGAGTCCGCAGCAGTGAAGTCGACGCCATGAGTGGCGACGGGACTGTCGCGACGCGGCTGCTTGCATGGTTCGACACAGACGGTCGCAGGGATCTGCCATGGCAGCATCCGCGCAGTCCGTATCGCGTCTGGTTGTCGGAGGTGATGCTGCAGCAGACCCAGGTCCAGGTCGTCGTGCCCTACTTCGAACGATTCGTGGCGGCGCTGCCCGACGTCCGCGCATTGGCGGCTGCCGATCCCGACGCTGTCCTCGCGCTGTGGTCGGGGCTGGGCTACTACGCCCGCGCACGCAATCTCCAGGCGGCCGCGAAACGGTGCGTTGCGCAGCACGATGGCGACCTGCCGCGCGACCTCGATGCACTGATCGCATTGCCCGGCATCGGCCGCAGCACGGCGGGTGCGATTTTGGCGCAAGCATGGGGCGATCGATTCCCCATCCTGGATGGCAACGTCAAGCGCGTGCTTGCGCGCTACCACGGCATCGACGACTGGCCTGGTGCGCCGGCGACGCAAAAGGCGTTGTGGCTCCATGCTGATCGGCACCTGCCGCACGCGCGCCTGGCCGACTACGTCCAGGCACAGATGGATCTTGGTGCAACGCTGTGCAGGCGCCATGCCCCCGCGTGCGTGCGATGCCCACTGGGCACGGACTGCGTCGCGCTGCGTAGCGCGCGCACTGCCGAGTTGCCCGCACGCAAGCCAGGCAAGCCGCTGCCCGAGCGCAACGCAGTCGTCCTGCTGGCGATGGACGAGCAGGCGCGCATCCTGATGCAGCGGCGGCCGACAAGCGGCATCTGGCCGGGGCTGTGGTCACTGCCGCAAGCTGACGACGATGACACTGCGCGCCACTGGTTCATCTCGCACCTGCATGGCGACTACGACGCCAGTGAATCGCTCGTCGCCATCGCCCACGCCTTCACCCACTACCGCATCACGCTGCAACCCTTGCGCTGGAGCGGCATGGCGGCACGGACGCGAGTGGAAGACAATACGGAACTGCGCTGGGTCGACCGGCACCAGCTCGTTTCGCTGGGCATTCCAGCGCCGATCCGCACACTGCTCGAGGCGCAATGACCATGGCACGCACCGTTTTCTGCCAGTACGAACAACGCGAGACCGAAGGCCTGGATTTTTCCCCATGGCCCGGCGAAGCCGGCAAGCGGGTCTTCGACAACATCGGCAAGCCGGCTTGGGCGGCATGGCTGGCGCACCAGACCATGCTGATCAACGAAAACCGCCTGTCGCCACTGAACCCTGAGCATCGCGCCTTCCTTGGCGAAGAGATGTTGAAGTTCCTGTTCGGCGGCGGCGCGGACAAGCCGCAGGGTTACCGCCCCGCGGATCAGTGAGCCGGAGGCTTCCCCGCCTTCTCCGCTTGCCGTATCCCGCTCACATCCAACGGGCGGATGCTGCGGATCCGGCATGGCAGATGGATGGGTGACGGATTGCTGACCCGCACCTCGTCGTATCCCGCCTCGACCTGGCCAACGTGATCGGTCACCCCGATCGCCACGCTGTAATCCAGCCCGTCGCAAGGCCCGTAGAGTTCCAGCAGCCACGCCTGGTTCGGACGCGTCCAGACCGCCAGGGCATCGTCGCCGAGTGCCTCCCAGCTGTCGAACCGTCCCAGCGACCGGAAGCTCGGGACCGGCGCACCAGCGTGCGCGCGGTACAGGCCGAGGCGCGGATCGAGCGGCCGTGGCTTCAGGCTCGAACATCCAGCGCACACCACCGCCGCGATGATCCAGCTGATGATGACTTTCATCGGAAGCTCCTGCGCTGCACCCGAACATCGTCCACCCCGCCTGGCGCTGTGTCCGTGAAACCGGGGGGTTTCCCCCATCCGCGGCGTCCGCGAGGGCAGCCCGGCTTGCCCGTAGGCGGGCGCCTCCGTATCATCGCGCCCTCACGCAGGGCAATCGCCCTCGTGTCGCTCAACAGCACCGGCCATGTCAGCGGCCACGCTGCACCCGGCCGGGTAGCTCAGTTGGTAGAGCAGGGGATTGAAAATCCCCGTGTCGGCGGTTCGATTCCGTCCCCGGCCACCATACGAAAACGCGCAAAACAAGCTGTTTTCCGTATAGCAGGCGCTGCAATGCCAGCGCAATTTCCTGGCACCTTGCTCCCTACTCAGTCCCTGCCCCGCTTGTTTTCGGTGGCGGCGGCCCATCCAGCGCCCGGAACACCGCCATCAATTCGGCGTCCGCGTGCTCATCGTCGGTTGCTGCGGTTGCGTCTGTTGCTCGCGCTTCTTGGCCGCGCGATCCTTCTCCACCCGCATGATGGCGGTGATCTGCTCGGACGTCAGGGCCATTGGTAATCCCCCCACTTTTAACGGACATCAAAAGTGGAGCTAAGCGGCGACTGATGCCGTGTTCGCGGCACAACTCCGGAACCGGGGTGCCGGCCTCGGCCTGCTTGAGAACGCCGATGATCTGGCTGTCGGTAAATCGCGATGTCTTCATGGAACCTCCTCGGGAAATCGTACGAGAAAATTCCACTTCTGGGGTCAGCTAACCTGTGGGGGGATTA